>JANYJQ010000091.1 GCA_025358435.1 Holophagaceae bacterium | reverse complement strand
GCCTTGGTGACGGGATCCTGCACCCAAGTTCCCTTCCAGAGCCAGTCCGCCTTCGCGTGGCTTCCCCAGGCCCAGAGCGCCAAACCAAGCATGAAAAGCATGGCCAGGAAGCGCCCTTCGGTCCAGGAAGCTTTCCCCTCTACATCCTGTTCCTGGCGCGCCCAGCGATAGGCGCCACCAAGAAAGGCGCCAAAACTCACGAAGGCGAACCATGGGAAGAGCGGAAAGAGCGCTTGCACGCCGCGATCCACGTTGCCGTTGAAAAGTCCGCGAACCGGGAGCCAGAGGCCCTCCGCCATGCCATTGGCCCAAAGATAGGGCGAGATGAGCGGAATGTAGATCGCCAGCGCAAGCGCCACGAACGTGAAGACCCTTGGCCGTTTCAAGGCCCGCGCCAGCCCCTGCAGAATCAGCAGGGAATACACGATGCATTGCATCACGTCGATCTTGAACAGTTCGCGCCATTTCTGTTGCGTGGCGAGCACGGTCCATTCCGCCAACGTGAGGCCCGGCGCATGAAGGGCATAGGCACAGGCGAGTATGAAGAGATAGCGCTTGAAACTATCCATGAAGGGTCGAAGGGTTCCATCCGCCCGGAAGGTCGAAAGCACCAGGCTGAAGCCCGCGCACATCAGGAAACTGGGCGCCACCAGGCCATTCAGGTAGTTGAGCCAATCCGGGCGCAGCGCCAAGGCCAGCCATACGTTCACGCAATGGACTTCCATCATCACCAGCACCGCCCAGCCCCGCAGCTGGTCCACCCAGTCGCAGCGTTTGGATGGCGCGAAGTCTTCCCACAATGCTTGGTTCATTTGGTTTCCATGAAAAATCCAGCCTGCCCGAATCCGGGCCTAAGCGCAAAGCCGCAAGGCCTGGATCCTTGGCGGGCCTGAAATAGGTTGTCCTTGACCCTGGCGGAGCCCTGGGGCATCTTCAAAGATCTTCACCTGAAATCCGGAGCATCCAGACCTATGGGTGGAGACTGGAATGCCCACCTCTCTATCAATCCACTAAGCAGACGGTGTTCAGCCGTTTTGCCTCGCAGGAGATGCCCGTGGCCGATCGCCCGCCGACCAGGAATCAGTATTTTGCCACCAAGTCCCTGAAGCTCCTCCTGGAAGAAGCTGAGAGCGAGGGTGAGAATCGGCTCCGGCGGATCCTTGGCCCCGTGCAGCTCACGGCCCTCGGCATCGGGGCCATCATCGGCGCGGGCATTTTCGTGGCCACTGGAGCCGCCGCGCATAATGTCGCAGGCCCTTCCCTGATGCTTTCTTACGTGGTCGCGGGCATCACCTGCATCTTCGCGGCGCTTTGCTACGCGGAATTCGCAGCCATGGTGCCCGTGGCGGGTTCAGCCTTTACCTACGCCTACGCCACGCTTGGTGAGCTGTTCGCCTGGATCATCGGGTGGGACCTGGTGCTCGAATACGCCGTGGGCAGCGCCACCGTAGCCACGGGGTGGTCGGGCTATTTCCAGAACGTGCTCGCCAAGCTGGGTGTCCACGTTCCCAAGCTCCTCACTGAATCTCCATGGAAATACAATGCGGTCACGGGCGGATTCGACTCCACGGGATCCTTGATCAATCTTCCGGCCGTGATCATCGTGATCATCGTGACGGCCGTGCTGGTGAAGGGCATCCAGGAAAGCGCCAACTTCAACGCCGCCATGGTGGGCATCAAAGTGGCGGCAGTGCTTTTCGTCATCGGCGTGGGAGCTTTCTTCATCGAGAAAGGCAACTGGCACCCCTTCGCGCCCTACGGCTGGACAGGCCTCAGCTTCTTTGGCCACCACATCGCCGGACAGCTCTCGCCCACCGGCGAACCCCGGGGGATGCTCGCCGGAGCGGCGATCATTTTCTTCGCTTACATCGGCTTCGATTCGGTTTCCACCCACACCGAGGAGGCAAAGAACCCGAAGCGCGACGTGCCCATCGGCATCGTGACCTCTCTCGTCGTCTGCACCATTCTTTACATCCTGGTGGTGGCCGTGCTCACGGGCATGGTCAAGTACGACCAGCTCGACACCGCCGCCCCGGTTTCCCAGGCCTTCGCTGCCAAGGGCATCGGCTGGGCGGAAGGCCTGATCGCGACCGCGGGCGTGGCGGGCATCACCTCCGTGCTGCTGGTGATGATGCTCAGCGGACCCCGGGTGTTCATGGCCATGGCGCGCGACGGACTGGTTCCCAAAGGGTTCTTCGGCGACGTGCACCCCCGCTTCAGGACGCCCTGGAAATCCACCATCGCCATCGGCGCCTTCGTAATTTGCTTGGCCGGGTTCCTGCCCATCGACGCGCTGCTGCACCTCACGAACATCGGCACCTTGTTCGCATTCGTCATCGTGTGCGCGGCCGTGCTCATCATGCGGCGCACGAATCCCGGCGCAGAGCGCCCTTTCCGTTGCCCCATGGTGCCCCTGGTTCCGATCCTCGGGATCCTCATGTGCCTTCTGCTGATGTTCTCCCTGCCCGCCGCGAATTGGTTGAGGCTCCTCGCTTGGCTGGCGATCGGCATGGCGATCTACTTCTTTTATGGCCGGCATCACAGCGTAATCCGGAAACAGATGGAGAATGGGGAGGTCTAGTGGCCCCATTCGAAATGCCAAAAAAGCTCCCCTTCCTGGGAGCTTTTTTGCGTCTGCGTGGCGAAGCCCTGCGCTGCCGGGGCTGCCTGGGAGAACTTCTGGAGGCTTCCGAAGCGGGCCTTTGCGCACGCTGCTGGTCGGGCCTGCTGCCCCTGCCTGCAGATCGCTGCGAACAGTGTGCGCTGGTCCACGGTAGCGATCGCGAATGTCCCGAGCCCGTGGCCTGGACCCACGGTGATGCGCTCTGGGATTACCACGGTGGAAGGCCAGCCTTGGGAGCCTTGCTGATGCCCGGCATCAAGGCGGGCGAATGGGGCTGGCGAGCCGCCCTGCTGGGCCGGGCGGAAGCTGCGCCTCTGCCGGGGTTCATATCAGAAGTGGACCTGATCACCACGGTGCCCGCGCATCCCTGGCGAAGGTGGAGCCGGGGATTTGATCTGGCGGAAGATGTGGCGCGGCTTGTGGCCAAACGCGCTGGAATGCCGCTCACGCTCTTGCTCCGCAAACCCCTGTGGAGCCCGCGCCAGACCGGCCTTTCAGAAAGCAAACGCCGGCGCCTGCCCCAGAAAGCCTTTGAGTTGAGAGGCCGCATGGGCATAGAAGGCAAAACCATTCTACTGGTGGACGATGTGTGGACCACGGGCACCACATTGCTCCGCTGCGCGCAACGGCTCATGAAGGCCGGGGCGGCCGAGGTTCGCGTGCTGACCTTATTCCGGGCCCTCTAAAATGACAAAAGCCATGGCGATGTCCCCATCGTGGCTGACCGAAGCATGGATCCGCGTGATGCCCCTTGAGGCGAGAAGGTCTGAAAGATTCCCTTCCGACCACAGCTTTCCATTCAGGTATCGCAGCGACTTCCAGGACCATCCGCTCAGCCCCAGGCCCATGGCTTTTCCGAAGGCCTCTCTCAGCGCCCAGCGGCCCGCCAGGCGCTCCGCCAGGCGCTCGCGGTTCCCTGCCAACAGGTAGGCGGCCTCTTCGCTCTGAAGGAATTTGTTCGCGCACTTTTCAGCGCCAAAACGGCCGATGAGATGCTTCCAGCGGGAAGGCGGACAGAGGTCAGTGCCAAGGCCAATGATCATCGCAGTTTCCTCGCATACCACCGGTCGCACCCGCCATGTCCCGTGGCGCCCATGGGTGCGCAGAGTTTCTCGAAGCCGAGCTTTTCATAAAGGCGCATAGCTGCGTCCATGCCACTCAGGGTTTCCAGGTAGCAGGTTTTGTAGTCCAGCTCTTTGGCCACGGAAAGGCAGTGGCGCAGCAGTTTTTCACCCATGCCGGAACCACGGGCTTCATCCAGGAAATACATCTTGCGCAGTTCGCAGACACCCCTTTCCCCGCCTTCGAGCTTGGCGATTCCCCCACCGCCGACGACCCGCCCGTCCCCGGTTTCCACAACGAAGTAGGCGGCGCCGGGCACCGAGTAAGCCGCGCACATTCCATCGACTTCCGGATCATGGATGGCGAAGCCCGGCCCGTCGGCCCCGAACCGAGGCATCACCGTACGGATGATCGCGGCAACCGCAGGGTCGTCCTCGGGAAGGATGGGTCGGAATGTAAGTGCGTCGGCCATGGAATTATTGAAACCTAGATGATCCCCAGGATGGAGGACAACTCTTCAAGATGGCGCATTGAACCCGCCTTTAATAATCCAGTCCTTCAGCTCTTAGCCCCAGCACCGGAAATGCCCCGCGCATCTCGCGCACCTTCGCGGCATCAATCTCCGCGAAGATGACGGTCTCCACTTCCCCCGCATCGGCGAGCAGTGCCCCATCGGGCGCCACGATCATGGACCCGCCGCAGAAGGAGGTCCCATCGGCGCTTCGGCCCACACGGTTCGAGAGCACCAGATAGGCCTGGTTCTCCATGGCCCGGGCCCGGGCCAGCGCGCGCAGGGTTTCGCTG
>JANYJQ010000037.1 GCA_025358435.1 Holophagaceae bacterium | reverse complement strand
CATTCTTTTCGCAGACCATGTCCACGTGGGCTTGAAGGCAGGTCACAGGGCGGCCCTCGCGGCCAGACGTGGCGTGCTTGCGGATCAGCACGTTGCCCACGGCATCGCGCTCCACCTCGCAACCAAGCCGGCGCCCCTGCTCAGCCACCCACTCAGCGGCGACGGCTTCATTCTTGGACCCGCGGGGAATCTTCGAAAGCTCGGAAAAATAATCCCAAAGATTCTGGGGATCAAGGCCGATGAGCAGGCTTTCCATGGTCAACTCCATCCGGCCTGAAACAAGGGCCGCCATAGAGAAACTGTAAGTGACAGGCGGGGTGACTGCGGTCACGGCCATGATGCGGGCTGGAAATCCAAGCCAGGTTTCGGCTTTTTTATTTGTCCAGCCCCTGGAGCGTCCTCACCCGTGTATCTCCGCGCAAGGTCTCCACGGCTTCGCAGGCGGCCAGCGCGGCATTGAGATTGGTGAGACATGGGATTTTCAACCTCAGTGATTCTTTGCGGATGGCGCCTTCATCAAAGTAGGCTTCGCGGCCCATGGGCGTGTTGATGACCCAGTCGATCTCGCCATTTTTCAGAAGATCCACAGCATGGGGACGGCCCTCATTCACCTTGAAAATATGGCGGACTTTGAGACCATCCTGGCTCTCAAGATGGCGCGCGGTGCCCTCGGTAGCGCAGAGGGCAAAGCCAAGTCCCGTCAACTTTTTCGCCAGCTCGGAAAGCTTGGGCTTGTCGTGGTCGCTGACGCTGAGGAACACGGTGCCTGAAAGCGGCAAAGGCACGCCCGCGGCGATAAGCGCTTTCGCATAGGCCTCGCCAAACGTATCTCCAATGCCCATGACCTCGCCCGTGGATTTCATTTCGGGTCCAAGCACCGGATCAACGCCGGGGAATTTGGCGAAGGGAAAAACCACACCCTTCACAGACACCGCCAGTGCCTTTCCATCGCTGATCTTCTGCTCGGAAAGGGACTGGCCAAGGCCGATGCGAGCTGCCACGCCGGCCCAATTCACCCCTGTGGCCTTGCTGATGAAGGGCACCGTGCGGCTGGCCCTTGGATTGGCTTCCAGACAGTAGGCGATGCCATCCTTGATGGCCCACTGCAGGTTCATCAGGCCATGCACACCCAGTTCCAGTGCAAGTTTACGGCTCTGCGCCCGCACCGTCTCCAGCACCGTATCCTCGACACCCATCGCCGGGAACACCGCAAAACTATCGCCACTATGGATGCCCGCTTCCTCGATGTGGGCCATGACACCCGCTATGAACACATCCTTGCCATCGCAGACCAGATCCACGTCCAATTCCTGGGCGCCGTCCAGGTAGCGATCCAGCAGCACAGGCTGGTCCTCGTTCACCGCAGTGGCCTCGCGCATGTATTTCGAAAGCCCTTCGTCATCGAAAACCACGGCCATGGCGCGCCCACCCAGCACAAAGCTCGGCCTGACCATGACCGGGTACCCGATTTGATGGGCCACGGCGCGGGCCTGATCGAAACTGAAAGCCATCCCCCATTTCGCCACCGGAATGTCCAGGCGCGAAAGCACATGGCCGAAGCGTTCGCGGTCTTCGGCGTCCATGATCGTCTGGTGCGAGGTCCCCAGCAGTGGCACGCCTTCCGCGTACAGGCGCCCCGAAAGTTTCAACGGCGTCTGGCCGCCGAATTGCGTGAAGACGCCCAGCAATTCGCCATTTTGAGCTTCGCTGCGCACGATGGCCTCAACATGTTCGTGGGTCAGGGGCTCGAAGTAGAGACGGTCCGATGTGTCGAAATCCGTGCTTACGGTTTCGGGATTGCAGTTGATGAGAATGGCTTCCACTCCAGAAGCGCGAATGGCCTCCACTGCCTGCACACAGCAGCAATCGAACTCGACTCCCTGGCCGATGCGGTTGGGTCCGCTGCCCAGGACGATAGCTTTTTTGCGGTTCGATGGCGGTGCATCATTCCTATCGGCTTCGCCCTCTCTGCCATACTCCCAGGTGGAGTACAGGTAGGGCGTTTCCGCTTCGAATTCCCCGGCGCAGGTGTCCACCCGCTTGAAGGCCGGATGGATGCCCAGGTCATTGCGGCGGGATTTCACTTCAGCGTCGGCGCTGCCGCAGCAGGCCGCGATCTGCCCATCGCTGAATCCAGCGCGCTTGGCCTTCTCCAGCAGGTCTCCCGGCAGTCGATCCAGACCGAAACCCCGGAGACGTCCCTCCAGAATCACGATCTCTTCCATCTCCCGCAGGAACCATTCCGTGATCTTTGTCAGTCGATGCAATTCCTCTACGCCATGCCCAGCCTTCAAGGCGTGATAAAGCCAGAAGATCCGTTCGGGTCCTGGAATCAGCAAGTGCTCGCGGAGACGCGCCAGGTCGAGCTTTCCTTCCATGGCGCCGCTAAGCCCTTGGTGGCCTTCTTCAAGGGATCGCAAACCTTTTTGCAGCGCCTCCTGGAACGTCCTGCCGATGGCCATGACTTCGCCCACGCTTTTCATCTGCGTCCCAAGAACCTTTTCGGCCTGGGGGAATTTCTCAAACGTGAAGCGCGGAATCTTGATGACGATGTAATCCAGCACCGGCTCAAACGCGGCCTTGGTGCGGCCCGTGATGACGTTGGGCAGCTCCCAGAGCCGGTAGCCGAGCGCAAGTTTCGTGGCCACCCAGGCGATGGGAAAGCCCGTGGCCTTCGAGGCCAGGGCTGAGCTGCGCGATACCCGGGGATTCATTTCGATGACGATGATGCGGGCATCTTCAGGATTCAGCGCGAACTGGATGTTGGACCCGCCGGTTTCCACGCCCACACCCCGGATCACCGCGATGGCCGCGTTCCGCATGCGCTGGTACTCGGGATCCGTGAGCGTGAGCGCGGGCGCCACCGTGATGCTGTCGCCGGTGTGGATGCCCATGGGATCAAGGTTTTCGATGGAGCAGATGACCTCCACGTTGTCGTCCAGATCGCGCACCACTTCCAGTTCAAATTCCTTCCAGCCCAGAATGCTTTCCTCGATCAGCAATTGCCTGGTCGGTGACAGATCCAGGCCTCGCTGGCAGATGGTTTCGAATTCCTCGATGTTGTAGGCTATGCCTCCGCCGCTGCCGCCCAGCGTGAACGATGGCCGGATGATAGCCGGGAACCCGGTTCCCTGCAGCAATTCCATAGCTTCGTCCATGGTGGTGGCAAAACCGCCGCGGCAGGTTTCCAGGCCCAATTCGTCCATCAGGGCCTTGAATACTTTCCTGTCCTCGCCTCGCTCGATGGCCGCGGGCTGGGCGCCGATGAGCTTCACGCCATACTTCTCCAGGACGCCGCTTTGGTGGGCTTCCATGGCCAGGTTCAGCGCCGTCTGGCCGCCCACCGTCGGAAGGATCGCATCCGGCTGTTCTGTCTGGATGATTTTTTCGAGCACTGTCAGGGTGAGTGGCTCGATGTATGTCGCATCCGCCCGGGAGGGGTCCGTCATGATGCTCGCAGGATTGGAATTCAGCAGGATCGTGCGGATGCCTTCCTCGCGAAGGGCCTTGAGCGCTTGCGTGCCGGAGTAATCAAACTCGCAGGCCTGCCCGATCTGGATGGGCCCGCTGCCAAGCACCAGCACCGAATGGATGTCCGTGCGCCTAGGCATGGTGGGCCTCCATCAACCGGACGAAGCGCCCGAAGGCGCCACGCGCATCATGAGGCCCTGGACTTGCCTCGGGATGATGTTGTAGAGAGAAGATCGGCAGCGCCTTGTGACGCAACCCTTCAATGGTGTCATCGCTCAGATGCCGGTGGGTCACCTCGATTTCCGGTGGCAGGCTCTTATCGTCCACCGCGAAGCCGTGATTCTGGGCGGTGATCTCCACACGGCCTGTCTGCAGATCCAAGACCGGCTGATTGGCGCCACGGTGGCCGAACTTGAGTTTGAAGGTGGACCCGCCAAAGGCATGGCCGAGCAGTTGGTGCCCGAGGCAGATTCCGAAAATGGGCCGTTCTCCGATGAGCTTGGCGACTTCGCTCTGCATTCCTGGAAGGGCTGCTGGATCACCAGGGCCGTTGCTCAGGAATACTCCATGGAAGCGCGGTGCCAGCAGTTCTGAGGCAGGCGTGTCCCAAGGGAAAACTTCCAGATGCAGCCCTGCCGAACGCAGCAACTTGAGGATGGACTCCTTGATCCCGCCATCCAGCACGGAAACACGGAATTTCGCACCTTCGTTGGTGATTTCATAGCGATCCTTGCAGCTCACCGCCGAGCACAGCGCTTGGCCGGCCATGTCTGGAAGCGCCAAAGCCTTGGCCCTGCCCTCTTCCAGGCTGCCGTCGGATTCCGTCCAGATTATCGCGGGCTGTGAACCCGCATCTCTGATGTGCTGAGTGAGCGCCCGGGTATCCAACTCGGTCATCAGGGGAACACGGTGCCGCTTGAGCCAACCCCCGAGGTCGCTTTCCGACAACGTGTGATCCGGGGTGCCAGAGACCCTTCGGCAGAGCATTCCCATAGCCCAAGGCTTCGATGACTCCTGCAGGCCCGAATGGATGCCGTAGATTCCCTGCTCGGGAAAAGTCATTGTCACCAGTTGTCCCGCGAAACTGGGATCCGTGAGGATCTCCTGATAACCCGCCATGGCCGTGGTGAAGACAGCCTCACCACTTCCCCCGAAGCCCAATGGCGCAAGGCCCCTGAATACACCGCCGCCCTTGAGTATCAGATGGGCCCGCATCGCTCTCCCCCTGAGAAAAACCCCGCTGATGCATGAGCACCGCAGGGCTGTGACGA
Organism: Holophagaceae bacterium; assembly: GCA_025358435.1. Lineage (GTDB taxonomy): Bacteria > Acidobacteriota > Holophagae > Holophagales > Holophagaceae > JANXPB01. The sequence continues at coordinate 702 of JANYJQ010000037.1, read as the reverse complement.
GATAGGTTCTTGGGGAACCTTATAGAGTATACCGGTGAAAATTATGCAAAAATATACTGTTTTATTCAGGCCAGCTGCGAGACAATAATCGTTTCACCGAGAGCATCCTTATATCGCCACAATGGAACCATGTGGTCCAGCGATGATCTCTATTTCATGCGGCTAGCGCTGGACGAAGCGGAACTGGCTGCCCGCATGGATGAGGTTCCCATCGGCGCCATTCTGGTGGTGGAAGGACAGGCGGCAGGCCGGGGCCACAACTGCCCGGTCTCCTCGAACGATCCTTCCGCCCATGCTGAAATCCAGGCCCTGCGCGACGCCGCCGGCTACCTTCGCAACTATCGTCTAGGTGGGGCCACTCTCTACGTCACTCTCGAACCATGCCTGATGTGTTTCGGCGCTTTGATCCACGCCCGCGTGGCCCGGGTGATCTACGGCGCCAGCGATCCCAAAGTGGGGGCCAGCAACCTTCTTCCCGCTTTGGAAAGCGCCCGGCTGAATCATGCGATCGAATTCCAAGCCGGCCTTCTTGAACCAGAATGCCGAGCCCAGCTCCAAGCTTTCTTCAAAGCCAAGCGCAGCCAATCCTGATAATCTGGATGGTCCTGGAGAGATGGCCGAGCGGTTGAAGGCACCTGACTCGAAATCAGACGTAGGGCAACTTACCGGGGGTTCGAATCCCTCTCTCTCCGCCAAAAAAAA
>JANYJQ010000068.1 GCA_025358435.1 Holophagaceae bacterium | reverse complement strand
GGCGATCCCGAAAAACCAAAATTGGTTTTCTTCTTCGACGAAGCCCACCTGCTTTTCGAGAACGCGCCGGATGTGCTGCTCTCGAAAATCGAACAGGTGGTGCGCCTCATCCGCTCCAAGGGCGTGGGGGTGTACTTCTGCAGCCAGAATCCCCTCGACATCCCCGACAAGGTGCTGGGCCAGCTTGGCCATCGGGTGCAACATGCGCTGCGGGCCTTCACACCGCGCGACCAGAAGGCGGTGAAGGCAGCCGCCACAACCTTCCGCACCAATCCCGGTCTCGACGTGGAAACGGTCATCACGGAACTTGCCGTGGGCGAGGCCCTGGTGAGCTTTCTGGATGGAAAAGGCACGCCCGGCATGGTGCAGCGCGCGCTGATCTATCCGCCCCAGAGCCAATTGCCCCCCATCTCCGAGAACGAACGGAAAGGGATCCTGGCTCAGAGCCTCGTGGCGGGCCATTACGAAAAGGAAGTGGATCGCCAAAGCGCCTTCGAGATGCTGAAAGCCCGCGCCGAGCAGCAGGCCCAGGCGGCCCAAGTAGCCCAGCAGGAAAAACAGCAGACTGCCGAGGCCAAGGCCGAATCCGCTGGCACCAATCGGATGGGAATGGCCGAAGCCTTCGGAAAAAGCGTCGTCCGCGCCGCCGGCAGCCAGATCGGCCGCTCCCTCATCCGCGGCGTCATGGGCTCTATTTTTGGCGGCGGCGGCAGCCGGAGCAAGAGCATCTGGTGAAGCCTGTGCTTCTTGAAAAAGAAACCACGCGGAGGGTAGCGGAGGGAAAATAGAGGGAAGCGGAGGAAACCGATCATCTGGAAAGTGATATCTCCCCTTTTCTATTGGTCCCCGTAAATCCCCGTTTGTCCCCGGCAAAACTTTTTCAGCCGGGGATGGGTGGGGATGAAAAAATGAGAAATAAAAACCATTTCAGCCACGGATTACGCGAATTCACACGGATTGCAATCGCCTTGTCCACATGGGTGAAATAACAAAGACTCGAAGTTATACACTTGATTTTTCATCCGTGGAAATCCGTGGCCAATATTTCCGTTGATTCGGAAACAGTCCTTGATCTTATTCACCATTTTTTGATTGCCGATTGGATTTTGTAACCAGCCATTCCCTGCAAATCCGAGCCCTCAAGCCGCCTGCATGTGCTTCAGGGCTTCCAGATCCGCGAGCAGTTCTTCTGGATCGTTGCTCTGGTTCAGTTTCTGCCGGAAGGCCACGCCGCCGGGGATGCCTTTGGTGAACCAGGAGCCGATCTTCTTGATCTTGTGCAGGGCCTCGCGGGGCTCGAGCAGTTCAAGGAGGATACGGAAGAAGCGCAGGGTGGCGTCCACTCGCATTTCGGTGGTCACCTGGAATTCCGGGTCCAGCACTTCGCGGAAGATGAAGGGGTTGTAGAGCGCGCCGCGGCCGATCATCACGGCGGCGCAGCCGGTCTCGCGGTCCATGCGGAAGGCGTCGTGAGGCGTGATCACGTCGCCGTTGCCGATGATGGGATAGCGGACGCCGGCATCCACGGCCCGGGCGATGATGCTCCAGTCGGCGTGGCCTTCGTACTGCTGGGCCCGCGTGCGGGGATGGATGGCCAGGGCCTCGATACCGGCGGCCTCGAACATATGGAGGAAATCCAGGAACTCACCGCGCTCCTTCTGGGAAGCATCCCAGCCCGCGCGCATCTTCACGGTGACGGGAATCTTCACGGCCTTGACCATGGCCGAGACACAGGATTCCGCTAGCCTGACATCCCGAAGCAGCGCAGATCCCGCGCCGCCTTTGGTCACATTGCTGGCAGGGCAGCCCATGTTGAGGTCCACCATGTCGGCACCGGCTTCTTCGCAAAGCCGCGCGGTCTCGGCCAGCACCGAAGGCGTGCTCCCGGAAAGCTGCATGGAGTAGGGATGCTCGCCGGTGTTGGCCATCATCTTCTCAGCTTTTCGGGCGGAACGGACGAGCGCTTCGCTGGAGATCATCTCACTCACCACGAGCCCCACGCCCCCAATCTCCTTGATGAATTTGCGGAAGGGCTGGTCGGTGATTTCATGCAGCGGCGCCATGACCAGCCGGGGGCTGATCTCAAGATCGCGGATGAAAAAAGAACCATGAGGAAAGGTCATAGCAGGCCCATTGGAAGCTCGCTCCAACACCCCAGAATACGTGCTATTCCGGAGAAACCCACCCCTTCATCAATCATCACCCTTTCTTCCGCTTGAAGAGCGTGCTGAAGAATTTTTTCACTTTCCCGGGTTCTTCGGGTTTGGCCTTGGTAACCGTTTTACCCGAAGCGATTTTCTGCAGCCGGATGGGATCCGGCAAGGGCTGTTCAGCGCGGGGCTGGGTGCTCCAAGGCAGATAGCCTGCTCTCTCGATCTTGAGGATATGAGTGCCTTCCCCAGGAATTTCAAGGTTCTCCATGGGTGTCTCGCCCTTGAGATGGCCATCCAGGAATACATGCACGCCTGGGGGTTCGCTGCGGACCTGCACGTGGAAGGGCGTGGCCTTGAGCTTCAGATTCAACTCCTTTTCTTCAGGCCCTAATTCATGGTCCAAAGGCAGGTAGCCTTTCATTTCCAGATGAAGGAGGCGCACTCCCCTGCCGATGCGAAGATTTCGGAGAGGTGTTTCACCCAAGGGCTTGCCATCGCCCATCACCAACGCGCCAGCGGGTTCGGATTCCACACTGATGACTCTGGGTGCGCGCGCGAGCCAGGCCCACGCTCCAATAACCAGCGCCAGCACGGCAATTGAACCCAGCCAGATCCAGCGAAAACGCGCATTGCGGTCCTCCTCGGCCTCGATGGGCGGCAAGCCGAGAGGCAATTGCAGAGAAGCCACGGGCGCGCTCAGCTGCATCCGGGCTCTTGCCCGGGATTCCTCATCAAGGGGGAGCGCCCCGACCAGCTCTTCCATGAAAGTGGCCAGATCGGGGTGGCGATTGCCTGGCTCTTTATCGAATGCCCGATTAAATAGCCTGACGAGATCCGGGGACATTCCGACGGGATAGCGCGGAGCTTCATGGACGATGAGAAATAGCGTCGCGCTGATGGTTTCGCCTGAAAAGGGGGCCGTGCCCGCGATGCATTCAAAGGCCGTGACGGCGAAGGCCCACTGGTCCGTGGCAGCATTGGCGCGCGCCCCCGCCAGCAGCTCCGGCGCGGCATAAACCGGTGTGCCCATGTATGCAGAGGTTGCGGTGAAGCTGGGATCCTCATCCCGGGCGATGCCGAAATCCATCAGCTTGAGCCGCCCATCAGGAGTGATGAGGAGGTTGTCCGGCTTGACGTCGCGATGCACGATGTCAGCGCGATGCGCGGCTTCCAGGGCGCTTCGGAGCTGCCCAAGAATTGAAATCGCTTCATCGGGCGCCAAAGGGCCGCGACGCAAGCGATCTCTCAGGTCCTCGCCTTCGACATGTTCCATCGCGATGTACGGACCGATGCCGGGTTCATCGCCCACGTCGAAAACGGTGACGATATTCGGGTGGTTGAGCCTGGCAGAAATTTCCGCCTCACGCTGGAATCGCCGCAGGCCATTGCGGCGTGAAAGGGCGGCGCCCAGCACGACTTTGATGGCCACCCCCCGCTTGAGGAGTGGATCTTCCGCCAGATAAACCACGCCCATGGCTCCTTCGCCAAGGGTTCCCAGCACCCGATAACGGCCGATGGTGGTGGGATCCAGACTCAAGGAATCAGACCTGCAGGCGTTTCACGCGGCGGGCGGATTCCAGCACCGAAAGCCTCAGAAGCGTTTTCACCCTTTGCCGTATGTCCGCCGCGTCGGGGTTCTTGCCCAGGAATTCCGACGCGCCGCATGGGGCCTCGTTAAGTTCAGCTTTCAGATCAGCATCCAACACGAGCATGAGAATAGGCACATGCGCAGTGGCTTCTGCGCTGCGGATCCTTCGGGAGACTTCCACGGCGTCACCCTCTTTTGGATCATGGTCCAGGATGATCACATCTGGAAGAAGGTCGGATTCAAGGGCCTCTGAAAGGGATGCCAGACCTTCGAATGCTTTAGCCATGAACCCCTCGCGCTCCAACTGGGCGGTGATCCTGAGGCGCAGGGACTGAATGCCGGAAGCCATCCAGACCACAGGTTTGAAGGACGAGTCCTTGCTAAGAAGCTCATCAGCCGGAGCCTCATCCCCCAGTTCCTGTTCCAAGCTCCGGATCAACAATAACGTGGACAGCCTGGCCTGCAACTCGATGTCAGATGGCGGCTTTTGCATGAAACCGGTGGCGCCCGCTGCAAAGCTGCGCTCCTTGGCATTGCGCCCAAGAGCCGTGAGCAGGACCACGGGCACACCCTTCATTTCGGGCAGCCTGTTCATCCATGTGCATGACTCGAATCCATCCATGCCAGGCATCACCACATCCATGAGCACCAAATCCGGTTTCTGCTCCGGGATCATTTTCACGGCTTCTTCGCCGTTCTTGGCGGTCACGACATCGCAGCCCAGCGTCCGCACTTTTGCCTCGAAAAAGCGGCGCATGAATGAATCGTCATCCACCAATAGCACTTTGCTGGAGGCAAGATCATGTCCAAAGCCGAGGATGATCCCCATGGTCCTACCCCTTCCATTCGTCGATGAAAATTCTAGCGCCGGCCTAGGCGCCCGCGATCACAATGCGATTCCTGCCTTGTAATTTGGCCTCCAACAGGGCTTGGTCGGTCAGTTCCAGGAGGGCATCGGGGTCTGCTCCGACATTGGTCCTTCCTGGAAAACCAGAAAGTCCGCAACTGAAGGTGATGGTGAAGGGTCCAGTTTGGGAAACAGATTCCAATCTCCTGTAGTGGTGGGAGGAGAAGGCCTCACGGATGGAATCCAGCCGCCCCCGCGCCCCTTCTTCATCCGTGTCCAAGAGAATCGCACCGAATTCATCACCGCCCAAACGGCCCAGAATGTCAGTTTCACGCAGTTGCTGCTGCAGGTGGCGGGTGATGCTGCGGATGATTCGATCCCCCACCGGGTGTCCGTAGGTGTCATTGACGGACTTGAACTCATCGATATCTATGATTGCGAGTGCCAGCCTTCCCTGGCGCCTGGCCGCGCGGGAAAGTTCCAATTTGAGCTGATACTTGAAATTCGCATGGTTCAAAAGCCCCGTCAGGCTGTCCCGGTTCATGTTGGCCCGAAGCAGCCGCGCCCGGGTCACTCTCGCTGCCAAGGAAGCGACCAGGTGCTCCGGCGAGATCGGTTTTTCCAGGAAATCATCGCCCCCCATGGAAAGTCCGCTCATTTGGCGGTCGGTATCAGTTTCCGAAGAAAGGAACACGATGGGTATGCCCATGAAGGCGTCCTGCTGGCGGATGACCGTGGCCAGCTCCAGCCCCGAACAGCCAGGCATATACAAGTCCATAAGAACGAGATCCGGTCGCTCGGTGAGCAAAGGCTCCATGACCTGGAGTGGATTCCCGACCACGCTGACGTGCATGCCGGCCCGGCGGAGTATGTGGGCATAGTGGGTGGATTCTGTGGCGGAATCCTCGATCATGAGGATGCGGTAGGGCTCTGGCCCCCTGTACCCCACCAGCACTTCCAGACGGGCGATGAGCTGAGGCATTTCAAGCGGCTTGGTGAAATAGCCCAGGCCGCCAGCCCGCACCGCTTCCAGCCTGGCGCTCAGATCATCGCGAACGGAAATGAAAAGGGTTGGTGGAAGCGACTTGCCCTGGCTGAGCAGGCCTGAAAGGAAAATTGGACCCGCCAGTTCACCCTCGGGGTGGATGATGTCCATGATGAGGGCCGCGGGCATCTCTTGTTCCAGCACGGCAGGAATTTCGGCCAAGGTCCGGCAGTGCTTCACACGGTAGCCATAACCTTCGAGCTGGAGCAGAAGGTCGCCGGAAAAAAATTCATCGTCATCCACCACCAGCACCAGAGGGCCGTGGCTAGAAGCAATGATGTGCGGAAAATCCAGGTATTCAGGCCTCGGCGGAGAGATCCGCACCGCACGCGAAGCGGCTTCCCTGAGATTCTCCACGGCCTCCTGCAATTTATTGAGCGGAGTCGCCTCTGCCAGGGCATGTTCAAGGGCACGGGCGCATTCCGACAGGTCCTGGAACCCAAAAGTGCCTGAATTCCCCACCAGGCTGTGAGCCATGCGGTACAGGAACTGCAATGCCGCTTCGTCTGGCCCGCCACCCGACTCGCCGCCACTCCTGACCCGGGCCCAGACGGCTTCGATCTCAGCCATTTTTTCTGGAATGGCCTCGGCGAACCCATCTCTCAACAGTCCTAGTTGAATCTGCAGATCGTGGTGAGCAGCCTCTTTCACATCGTCCCCATGCATTGGACCAGTGTCGATCCACTGGATGATACGCCGCGATTGAGATAGCCGCTAGGCTGTTGCTGGAAAATTAATTGGTCAGTTCAAAGACGAGCCAGCAGGGGGAGCCCAGGCAAAAACACCCGCAAAGGCTCGGTTTAATTTGTATCAGTCCCAATTCGTGGGGGATTCAACCGATCAGTTCGGGAATCTCGAAATAGAAAACGGTGCCGCCGCTTTCGCCCTTTTCGAAATTCATGAAGCCCAAGTGCCCCTCGACAATGGCTTTGGAAACCGCCAAACCGAGTCCCGTACCACCTTTCTGCTTGGTGTCCGATGAGTCGGCCTGAGCGAACCGCTGGAAAATACGTCCCTTGAATTCATCAGGGATTCCGGCGCCGCGATCCATGACCGATACTCGGAGGGAGGAGCCGCGTCGCTCTGCCCAAAGCAAAACCCTTTCCCCAGGGGGGGAATATTTCGCAGCATTGGAGAGCAGGTTCGCCAGCACCTGCATGAGTCGGTCCTCGTCGGCCCGGATTCGCGCCCCCTCAGGAACCTCTCCAAGTTCAAAACCCACGCCCAGCGGTTCACCATAGGAGCGGTTCGCCTCGATGGCCTGTTCCAGAAGGCCACGAAGATCCAGATCTTTGAACACGTAATCCATTTTCCCGGATTCGATCTTTTCGATATCCAGGATGTCATTGATCAGGCGGCCTAGACGATCGCTGTTCCTGATGGCGATATCCAGCAGCACTCTGCCCTGATCCGTCAGGACACCCGCCATGCCGCCCCCCAGCAATCCCAATGAACCCCGGATGCTCGTGAGCGGTGTCCTGAGTTCGTGGCTCACGGTTGAAACGAATTCATTCTTGAGCCTTTCAATCTTCTGCTTTTCGGTGATATCCAAAGCGACGCCTATGACACCGGTGATCGTTCCTTGGGCATCCTTCATTGGGGAGTACCAGTTCTCGAAATCGTAGTCTAGAACGCTTCGTACGGTGGTGAAGGTCTCGCCTCGCAGGGCACGGTCCACATCTTGCCTCAATTCCGGCAATTCGCCTTTCCACCGGTCCACATTCCTGCCCAGCACACGTTCAGGCGAGAGTTTCATCAAGGAAAGGCCGCTGCCTTCGGCCATGGTGAAGACCCCTTGGGTATCGAATGAGAACACGATCATGGGGGCGCGCTGGATGACCGCGTGCATGCGTTCCTCGCTCTGCCTCAGCGCTTCGGCGGCGCGGTTCCGTTCGGTGATGTCGATGCCGGTCGCGATGACGAATTCCGGTTGGCCATTTTCATCAAGCAGGGCCGTGTCCGACCACTCGAAATAACGCTCTTCACCGCTTTTCGTCACCCATACGGACACGTTGGAACATGGATAATCGCTGGCTTTCCGTGTGATGAATTCTGAAGCGACATCTTTCCGCCTGGCTTCGGGAACGAAGACATCCCAGACCTGCCGGCCCAGGACCTCGACCGCTGTGTAGCCAGTGACCTCTTCACAGGCCCGGTTGAAGCGGGCGATGCGTCCCTCCCAATCCGTGACAAGAACCAAAGCCCCCACCGTTTCCACGATGGCATTGGTGAAATCCCTCTCCTTGGACAGGGTCTCATCGGCCTTGATGCGGTCCGTGACGTCGCGGAGCACTGAGACCACGCCCTCCATCAAGGGGTTGGAAATCTGGTTCCGGCTTTGAACATCCACGAAACGGTAGGTCCCATCCTTGGCGGCAAAGCGGCAAAGGAATTCCGCGGTGCTCCCTTGCGGCGCTTCAACGAGCTGGCGGTATTGGGTTGCGATGGTCTCGACATCCTCTGGGGCCAGAAATTCGCGGAAGCCGCGTCCCAACATTTCTTCCTGGGTCCAGCCCAGCACCCGCAATAAAGAAGGGCTCAAGTATTGGAATACACCGGTACCGCTGGTGATGGTGATGACATCGCTGCCATTCTCGATGAGCGTCCGGAAGCGGGCCTCCCGCTCCACCAAGATCCGCTCCATGTACTTGCGCTGGGTAAGGTCTGTGGCGACGCTCACCGTGCCCAATGGATTCCCAAGGGCATCCCGCAGCGCAGTCACAGAGAGGAAAACAGGAATCCTGATCCCATCCTTGCGGATATAGATGCATTCGCGCTCCGCGGACTTACCGCCAACGATGCTGCTCAGGATGGCATTGAGTCCAGAGCCTTGGGTGATGCCAGGCCGCTGCGTGATTTCTTCCGCCCAGTCCGCCAGAGACCCAGGATCCATGAATCTTTCAACGCCCCGTTTCCCAAGGATTTCTTCGGCGCTGTACCCTAGCATTTTTTCTGCGCCATGGTTGAAGACCTGGATGGCGTGATTCAGCCCCGTGGCTATGATCGCCACATTAGTGCTTTCGAGGATCGCGGCTTGGCGGACTGAAATATTCTGCAGCTCCACTGTGGATGCGGCCAGCCTGAGCCGATCCAAGCGAGCCTTCTGGGCAAGGTAAACCGCGGCGCTCAGCAATACCGCCACCAATCCACCGCCCAAGAGCACATAAGTTGGCACTTCCGATCGGGCCTGTTTCAAAAGCGCTGCTGTGGGACGCAGCCGCACACGCCACTTCCGCCCGTAGATATCCAAGTCCCGATATTGCTCCAGGGACTTGGATTCCTCTTCACCCAGAAGGGGATCAGGAGCGTAAATGACCTGGCCATCCTGCACGATGGTCACGGCATGGCCTTCGGTATGCCCTATGGGGAGCAGGGTGCGGAGCATGCTCTGAGAGCGGAAAACAGCCACGATGAATCCGCCAGGACTGCCCGCCGACTCCTCGACGGGAATGCAGATCAGATATCCGACTCCTCCTTGCGCAAGCGCTACCGGCGTAGTAAGGGCAGGGCTTCCTGCTGCCCGGGCATCCTCGAAGGTTTTCTTGCGTTTGGCGCTCTGCTTGATGTCCACGCCGACAGCGGATTCGTTGCCGCGGAGTGGCGCCACCCACCGCACCACCAGATTCCGATCAACCCATTCCAGGGCCTGGTATCCGGCGTAATCCGAGACGTATTGAGTAGCATCCGCCACCCAGTTTTCTTCCTTGATGCCTTGGCCCGATTTCAGGCGTGCAGCCATCCGCCGCAGGGCCTGTATCCGCTCGTCCATGCCATTTTTAAGCGAATACGACACGAACTGCAACCGGGCTTGGGTGCTGCGCTCGATCTGAACTTGTTCCCGGACTTTCATTGCCTGCCAGACAACAAGGGTCAGCATCAGGACGGTGCAGAAAATCGGGATGGGCAGCCATTCCGGATAGCGATCAAGGCCATCGTGGCCATCTCTCCAGGCAATTGCGAAAAGGGTGAAGCTCAACCCAACCATTGCGACAGCGGTGTGGACCGCCATGTAGGACGCATGTCCCAAGGCAAGCAGATCCTGGGTGCCCGTGAGATAGCCGAAGATGGACATGGTCCCCAACACCATCACGATCGACGCGGTGATGCTGAGCAGGGCGGCCCTGAAACGGAACCCCTTCCAGAAGGCGAGCATGATCAGGGCAACGCCCACGAGGAAAAAGCAGACCGCGGTGCTCGCGGCCATCTGGCCTTGGCTTTGCACATTGAACGTCTGGGGAACGTGATGAAAGAGCTGGTCCACTCCCAGATTCAGATCGCCGAACTGTTGAATGGCCGTGAGCATGCCCAGCAATGCCAAAAAGCTTCCAAGCGCGCCTACAGAGCGTGACTTACCCGCTACAAATAGCGCCAAACCCGCACCGCAAACTGAAAAACAGAGAGCTGTGTTGTAGGCCATGGCGGGGAAGCCTGGAATCACCTGGATAAGCGTGTGGGACTGCATGTGCCACCCGGCGGCCACCAGGATTCCAAGAGCTAGACAGGCCACCCCGGCCGCGCCCGCCAACCGGCGCAGCCAAGGAGTCCATGCGATGGATTTAGGTGCAGCGGCGCTCATGGTATGGGGGGATTCTCGCAGAAGCCTGCGTATTCAGGACATCAGGATCCTCGGAATCCGGTCATGGATATCCATGAAATCGGGTGGCGAAGGCTCAGTGATCACGTAGAGCGGCGTCGACGGGGCCCTCTGCAATCTCAAACAGGCAATGCCCTGCCCTGCCTCAAGCTCAAACCAGTAGCTCTTCCCCTTGCGATCCTTCTCCATCCATCGAACGGGGAAGATCATCACGGGGTCTGGATCCCAACGGTTCCAATAGTCCTTTGCGAGGCTTTCGGACCTGGCCCACCCTCCTTCAGGCCAGTCCCCAAGTTCTTCCTTGCGCCTGCCCCAGGGCAACCAGAGGTTCTTCTCCTCATCCACAAGCAACGCAGCTTTGGGATTCGGGAAAGTCACGCGGATGATTTCCGGTTCGGATGGGAACAATCCATGGGCAGCCGCGTTGCCCTTGCGGGTCCGGAATTCAAGCCCGCCGCACATTACCCTTCCTTCAGCCAGCGGGCAGCCTGCCTTGCGTAGTAGGTGAAGATCATGTCGGCGCCCGCCCTCCGGATTCCGAGCAGGCTTTCCAGGACCGTCCGCCGTTCATCCAGCCAGCCATTGATCGCGGCGGCTTTGAGCATCGCGTACTCCCCGCTCACCTGGTAGGCGGCGACCGGGAGCGCCGTGGAATCGCGTACCACCCGGAGCACGTCCAGGAATGGCATGGCGGGCTTCACCATCACGATGTCGGCGCCTTCATCTTCGTCCAAAGCCAATTCCCTCAAGGCTTCGCGGACGTTCGCGGGATCCATCTGGTAGGTTTTCTTGTCCCCGAATTTTGGCGAGGAATCCAGCGCGTCGCGGAAGGGATTATAAAAGCTGGATGCGTATTTCACACAGTAGGAAAGCAGGCTCACATCTGTGAACCCGTTGGCATCGAGCCCCGTCCGGATGGCGCCGATCCTCCCGTCCATCATGTCGCTGGGGCTGATCACATCGGCCCCGGCTTCCGCGTGGCAAAGGGCCTGCATGATGAGGATCTCCACGGTCTCATCGTTGAGGATCTTCCCATCCTTCACCAGGCCGTCATGGCCATCGCTGTTGTAGGGATCCAGGGCCACGTCGGTGATGACCAGGGCTTCCGGGAATTCCCGTTTGATGGCCTGGATGACCCGTGGCACCAGGCCCGCCGGGTTGTAGGCTTCGCGGCCATCGGATGTCTTCTGGGCTTCAGCGATGGCGGGGAAAAGATCGAAGCCTGTCACGCCTTCTTTCAAGGCGCCTTCCACTTCACGCAGCACGCCATCCTGGCTCAAGCGGAAACACCCCGGCATGGAGCCGATGGCCTGGTTTTCAATCCCTTCATGGAGAAACAGCGGCAACACGAAATGTTCCGGGCCAAGGTGCGTCTCCCTTGCGAAGCCTCGCAGGGCAGCGCTTTTTCGGTTTCGGCGTGGACGCTGAGGAAGATTCAAGGTCATGGCGGGCTCCAATAATCGGCTGTGGCTGTAGGCATTGGGCTGTGGGCCAGAAATGGCGCTGCCTACAGCCTACAGCCTACGGCCCACAGCCTATAGCCCCGTGTCACACTGGTCCCATGGGTGGAAAACGATTCACTGTGGCCATCACTGGCGCTTCGGGCTCCGCCTTCGGCGTTTCGGTGTTGCGGCGCCTCGCCGCCAACCAAGATGTGATGGAGGTCGCATTGCTTCTATCGCCAACAGGCAAGCGCTGTCTCACGGATGAGACCGGGCTTGCCGTGAAAGACCTCTGTGCCATCAGCCCCAAGATCACCCATCACGATGAGCGGAATCTCGGCGCGGCGATTTCATCCGGCAGTTACCGCCAGGATGGCATGGCGCTTGTGCCCTGCAGCGCTGGCGCCCTTGGGCGCATCGCTTCCGGAATCAGCGAGAGCCTGGTGAGCCGCGCTGCGGATGTCTGCTTGAAGGAGCGCAGACCCTTGGTGCTCTGCCTCCGGGAAACCCCGCTGAACCGCATCCACCTGGAAAACATGCTGCGGGCCCACGACGCCGGCGCCATCGTCATGCCCATCATGCCTGGCTTCTATACCAAACCATCAGTCCTCGAGGACCTCTTCGATACCTTCGCGACGCGCGTGCTTGATCAGTTGGGACTGCCGGAATCTGACTCCAGAAGGTGGAGTGGCTGATGGAAAGTCGGGCCCTGCCAGGACCCATCAGATTTAAAGTTGACTGAACACCCGAAGGAACCACCCATGCCCATGCCTCTTCTTCTGCTCGTTCCCGCCCTTGTCCAGCCCGTGCCGAACTGGGATGGAACCTACTCCCTCCATTCCGGCAAGGAGCAGGTTCCCGCAGCCATCGAGAAATCCGTTTCTGGCTTGAACACGTTCATGAAGCCCGTCTGGAGGAAGAAACTTGAAGGCCGCGAGAAAATCTACGACTCCCTACTGATCCTGATAGGCGCGAATCTCACCATCTCCTTCGGCAAGGAGTCCCCCCTCACGGTCCCGGTCGGCGGATCTGTTTCATGGAAACGCAGCGATGGCGAGGCCTTCCTAGCCACCATGCGGAAGGATGGAGAAACCATCGTGCTCAGCCTGGAAGGGGATGAGGGGCAGCGCACCCTGGCCTTCACGCTCAACGGCGGGACTTTGACTGAGCGGATCACCGTGAAGAATCCCAAATTCACGGCCCCGCTGGAATACACCCTCGAATTCCACAAGTCGCAGTGAACGGCCTACAGCTTTTGGCTCCTCCGCCCATGGACGCCCCTTGGTGGGCCCGGAGCGCGCATGCCCAGACTATCCTCGGCGATAAGTTGCCATCTCCCCGACCGCGGACGCCTGGTGGGTCCTTACGGATAGCGCTTGATGATGGAGATGTGCTGGCCGGCCGGACCTGGGCCGGTACCACGGACACGGTGGTACTGCTCTTCCATGGCCTGGGAGGCACCCACGACGCCACTTACATGAATCGCGCGGTGGTCCTTGCCCAGACCCGGCGCCATTCGGTCTGGGCCATGAACCATCGGGGCTGCGGAGAGGGCCGGGGCTTGGCCAAGAGGACCTATCACAGCGGCCGGGCAGATGACATCGGAGCTGTCATCAAGGCCGCCAGACTATCCCACCCTGGGAAACGCATCGCCGTGATCGGGTTTTCACTGAGCGGGAATGCGCTGCTTCTGAATCTCGGCGAGGGCATGGGCGTTTTCGAAAAACCGGACGTGGCCATCGCCGTGAATCCACCCATTGATCTAGCCCGCTGCGCCGTGCGGCTCAAGACAGGCTTCAACCGCGTTTACGATCTTCGCTTTGTGATCCGTTGCCGCCGCGCTGTCCGGGAACGGGTGGAAGCTGGACTGATCCCTGACATCTACAGGATTCCGCGCTTCTGCACGCTCACGGATTTCGACCAGCTTTACACAGCCCCCGCGAGCGGGTTCCGTAACCGGGAGGACTACTACCAACGGTGCTCGGCCGGTCCACATCTTCAAAATATACGAACGCCCACCGTAATCCTCATGGCCGAAGACGACCCCTTCGTGGCGGCGGAATCCTTCCGGGAGTCTAAAGCATCTGATGCGGTCCATCTCCACATGGAATCCACCGGCGGGCACATGGGTTATCTATCGAATGGCGGCTCATCCCGGCGCTGGCTGGATATGGCCCTGGGTCATTATCTGGATGCGCTGCTCGCCTTACAGGTAGCCTAGTGGACATGTCCCGTACCGGCTTCGACACGCCTCGCCCCGCCCAGCTCAGGCGCTTCAGCTTTGTTTTTTACGCGGCCGGACTGAGGATGCAGAAGGCCCTCGCCGAATACGTGGCCGATGCGAAAAACCCCGATCAACTGGTGATGCTTTCCCACAATCCGGTTTTCACGCTGGGACGCAACGCTACTTCATCGGACATCCATGTCAGCCAGGAGTTCTGCGAGCAGGAGGGTGTGGAAATCCAGCAGACGGACCGTGGCGGCGAGGTCACCTACCACGGACCGGGACAGATCGTGGTCTATCCCATCTGCAATCTTGCCGGCGGGCGCCAGGACGTGGGCCGCCTCGTGCGGGGCCTTGAAGAAGCCATGATCCGCACCGCGGCGGGATTTGGCGTCGCGGCGGACCGCCTGAAAGGCGCACCGGGCATTTGGGTGGACACTGCCAAATTCAAGCAAGGCGGCGGTCTTGAAAAACTCGGCGCGGTGGGCCTGCACCTGCGCCGCTGGATCACCACCCACGGCATCGCCTTCAACGTGGCGCCGGACCTCGCGCACTTTGGGTGGATCACGCCCTGCGGCTTCACCGACAAAGGTGTGTGTTCGCTGCATTCCCTGATGAAAGATTCCGCTCCCGATTTCGAGACGGCCGCGGACCACCTCCAGCAACACCTTTGCGACTGCCTGGGCCTTCATATCCAACCCTCCAATCCACCCAGCCAAAGCGTCAACGCCCTCACCTGGAGACGCGGCCCGGATGGCCCTGAGATTTTGATGATGCTGCGGGTGCCCAGCCATGGGCTCTGGTGGCAGAGCGTCACGGGCATGACGGATCCTGGTGAAACGTATGAGGAAACCGCCCATCGCGAATTGCTGGAAGAAACGGGCCTCACCGGAAAACTGACGCCTCTGCCTCTGAAGCACAGCTTCTGGGTGGATTCGAGCATCATCCATTTCCCTGATCCTGAGCCGCGCTTCAACACGGAAACCTGCTTCCACATGGAAGTGCCCCGGGACTCGCCCGTGCGGCTGGCGCTCGATGAGCACAGCGAGTTCAGATGGTGCGGGTTCAAAGAAGCCTATGACTTGATGCGGTGGGAAGGCTCCAAGGCCGCACTGAAGCTGCTGGAAAAGGAATTGGGGTCCGGGATGTAGAGGGCTGGATGCAGCCTGGATTCAGACCCCTTCTTTAGGTGCCTTCCCGGAGAAGCGTGCCTCGAAGTTCTTGTAGGCCTCGGCCATGCTCTCCCGGGCGATCTTGCGCAGACGCAGGTAGGCCAGGGCGGAGAAGATAGCGCTCAGAGGCGCAAGGAGGGACAGGAGGAGCGTGCACCAGAGGATCCCCCACGCAGCGAACGCCCAGATCCCGTAGTGCAGCTCTTGGGGAAGAAAGCGGTCCCATATCTTCAGGCCCACGCAAACCGAGGTCCCCACAGCCAGGCCAGAAAACCCAGCCAGGAGATTCCCCGGGCCAGCGGCTACTCGGCTTCTCTGGCCGGCATAGCGGGTCCGGCGGATGCGCCATTCCCAAGTCTCCCCGGGAATATAGGCTGCGACTTTCTTCAGCAGGTCGCTGAGGGATTCACCTTCAAGAAACTCCATGACGAGGTAGGCCAGCTTCTTTCCCTCAACCACTGCGAAGCCGAAGTCCGTGAGGTCCACAATATTAGGGTGGCGGAGCCGTCCTGTCGCGCGGGCTTCCCTCTGGAAGCGCTGGACGAAGTCCTCCTGGTCCATGAGGCCGGGTGCGATGAGCTTGAGTGCCACGACGCGATCCGTGCCCAGGTGTGTCGCGCGAAACACGGTGCCCATGCCGCCCTGGCCTAGCTGCTCCTCCAGCTGGTACTTGGAATCCAGGGTCCGGCCCACAAGCGAAGCAAGCTCAATCATGGTGGAGCCCCATTCCTACTATCGTTCAGGTGCGATTTGACAGGGTGTACTGTGGTCTCCTTGTCTGGTGATGTCAACCTTCGTGCCCCTATGGAAATCGTGAATTTTTGGGTGGTGCGCTGGCAGGAGATTCAAGGGCTTGCAATCTTCCAATCCAAAGACCACTCCCTCGCATGCGCCTTGCCGGCAGGGCGGATGTCAACCGGTTCCACACCGTCAGTCCTGAATCTTGTTTTGCTTGCGGCCCCGGCCGCCCTGAGGTGAACTGAAGTGTTCAGGAGTCCGCCATGTTTCCGATGTTCACCGAAGACCAGCTCGCCATCCGGGACGCCGCGCGGGAGTTCGCGCTGCATGAGATCGAACCAGGCGCCATGGCCCGGGACCACGCCTCGGAATTTCCTGCCGGAATCATCAAGCAGCTTGGCGAAATGGGTTTCATGGGCATGAGCATCCCCGAGGTCTACGGCGGCGCGGGGGTGGACTATCTCAGCTACATCCTGGCGCTGGAGGAGATCGCCCGCGTGGACGCCTCGGTGGCCGTCACCATGAGCGTGAACAACTCCGTGGCTTGCGGGCCCATCCTGGAATTCGGAACCGAGGAACAGAAGCAGAAATACCTCAAACCTCTTGCGTCGGGTGAAGTCATCGGTGGTTTCATGCTCACCGAACCCAACGCGGGCAGCGATGCGGCGGCCATGAAAACCAAAGGCACGAAGGTGGAGGGCGGCTGGCGGCTGAACGGATCCAAGGCCTGGATCACCAACGGCAGCGTCGGGAAATACTTCGTGGCCATGGCTATCACCCATCCCGAAAAAGGCAAGAAAGGCATCAGCGCCTTCGTCCTCGACGCCGATCAGCCGGGCGTGGTCATGGCCAAACCCGAAGAAAAAATGGGACTGCGTTCTTCGAAAACTGTGATGGTCGCGCTGGAAGATGCCTTCGTGGCGGACAGCGACCTATTGGGTACATACGGCGATGGGCTGACAGTCGCCTTGAATGGCCTCGACGGCGGGCGCATCGGCATCGCCGCCCAAGCCCTGGGCATCGCCCAAAGGGCGCTGGATGAGTCCATCGCCTACGCGAAGACCCGCCACACCTTCGGAAAACCCATCGGCGAGCACCAGGCTATCGGGACCTATCTCGCGGAGATGGAATGCAGGGTCCAGGCCTCGCGCCTGCTGGTCTACAAGGCGGCTTCCATGAAGAACGCAGGGCTCCCTTGCACGCTGGCAGCCGCCACCGCCAAGCTCTTCACCACCGAAAGCGCGGTCTGGGTCTGCGACCGCGCCGTCCAGATCTTCGGCGGCTATGGCTACAGCCGCGAATATGTGGTTGAACGCCTGTACCGGGATGTCCGCGTGACCACCATCTATGAAGGCACATCCGAGATCCAGCGCATCGTAGTGGCCAGACAGCTGCTCAAGTAACCCGCGAATATTAATAAAGGGGACCGAGGGGGGTTGGCCAAAACTCACCCGAATTTATTTTAAAATCTGGGTTGTCAAAGTAAACGTTGTATACAAAATGAACCTTGTTGACTTACGGAGCGACCATGGGACCCATCGACCGCCGGGAACGGGAAAAGGAAAAGCTGAAGAAGGAGATCCTCGACGCGGCGCGCCACCTGTTCGCGCGGGACGGCTACGACTCCGTCACCATTCGGGCCATCGCCGAACGCATCGAGTACAGCCCCCGCACCATCTACTTGCATTTCAAGGATAAGGAAGACCTTTTCCGGGAGCTTTGCCAGCACGACTTCAACGAATTCGGCCAGCGCTTCGCGAAGCTCGCCTCCGTGAAGGATCCCGTTCAGCGCCTGAAGGCCCTGGGCCTGACCTACGCGGAGTTCGGGGAGGATTTCCCCAACCACTACCGCCTCATGTTCATGTCCGAGGCGCCGGATTACGAAGGCAAGGGCGAGGAGGAATGGAAGGGCAACCCCGAAATGGACGCCTACGCCTTCCTGCTGGCGACCGCGGCGGAAGCCATCGCCACGGGCCGCCTCCTCCCGGCCTACAAGGATCCGGAACTGCTGGCCCAGACCGTGTGGGCGGGCATCCATGGTGTCCTCGCCCTCCATTTCTCCAAGTGCAACGATCCCTGGGTGAAGTGGCGGCCGCTGAAGAAGCGGGTGAAGACCATGGTGGATCTGCAGGTGGACGGGCTTCTCGCGGCGCCCGTCAAAGCCACGAAACGCCC
This sequence comes from Holophagaceae bacterium, assembly GCA_025358435.1. Taxonomy (GTDB): domain Bacteria; phylum Acidobacteriota; class Holophagae; order Holophagales; family Holophagaceae; genus JANXPB01. Next base: position 6,070 of record JANYJQ010000068.1, on the reverse strand, counting down.
AAGTCCAAACATTGGCAAGAAGGGGGCCTGACATGGTGGATCTAGCCCTGAAGATCCTGCTGCACGATAAGCTCCGCTTCACCATCACTGTGGCGGGCGTGGCCTTCGCGGTGGCCCTGGTGCTGTCCCAGATAGGCCTGTTTTTCGGATTGCTGAGCAATGCGACCCCGACCATCCGGAATGCCAACGCGGACCTATGGGTGACTTCCCACAACACGCCCAATGTGGATTTCGCCCACGAGTTTCCCGAGACCTACGTGAACCGCGTGCGGTCCGTTCCCGGCGTGGCCAAGGCTGACAACCTCATCGTCACCTTCATGAACATTTCGCTGCCCAACGGCGCCGAAGAAGGCGGCGTCTTCTATGCGCTGGACGACTTCAGCGCCTGGAATCTGCCCTGGCGCGTGAAGGAAGGGAATATCCAGGATCTCCGCCGCGGCGAATTCATCTTCCTGGACGAAAGCGCCAAACGCCGCCTTGGCGACTTCGCCTTGGGCGATTTCCGCGAAGTGCAGCACAACCGGCTGCGCATCGCGGGCCAATCCCAGGATGCCAAATCCTTCACCACCACGCCGGTCTCCTTCATCGATTTCCGCCGCGCCCAGGAAATGAATCCAGATCTCTTGAAAGGCAAAACCAGCTACATCCTGGTGAAACTGGCGCCCGGCGCGGATGTGAAAGCCGTGAAGGCAGAGATCCGGCGCCGCCTGCCCTTCAACGACGTTTACACCACCAACGAATGGGCCACGAAATCCGAGGCCTACTGGATCAAGAACACGGGCATCGGCCTCAACGCCTTTCTCGCCGTGTTCCTGGGCGTCCTGGTGGGCGTCGTGGTGGTGGCCCAGACCCTGTACACCTCCACCATGGAGCACATCAAGGAATTCGGAACCGTGAAGGCCATCGGCGGCAGCAATGCGGACATCTACCGCATCCTCGCACGCCAAGCCACCATCGCCGCAGCGCTGGGCTTCATCCTGGGCCTGGGACTGGCCTTCGCCCAGAAGCCCGCCATCGAAGCCATGGCGCTGAAGCTCATCATGCCTGCCTCCACCATCGCTGTGGTGGCCATCGGCACTCTTTTACTCTGCCTCGCCTCCGCCATGGTCAGCTTCCGCAAGGTGGCCAATGTGGATCCGGGCCTCGTCTTCCGGAGTTAGCCATGACCGTGCTGGAAGCCCGCGACATCACCAAGACCTACCAGGAAGGCGCCCAGGAAACGACCGTGCTGCGGGGCGTATCCATGGACCTCCTCGCTGGCGAAGTCGTCACTCTCGAAGGCCCTTCGGGTTCGGGCAAGACGACCTTGCTGCAGATCCTCGGTTGCATCCTCTCACCCAGCGGTGGGGAACTGCGTATCCATGAAAACCCCGTGGCGGGCCATTCCGCGCACCTGGCGGCCATCCGCCGCCGGAACATCGGCTTCGTGTTCCAGCAGTTCAACCTTTTCCCCTCCCTGAACGCGCTGGAGAACGTGCAGTACGCCATCAATCTGAAAGGCGTGAAGGGATCCGCCGCGAAATCGGAAGCCGGAGCCTTGCTCGACGCGGTGGGGCTTTCGGACCGGGCGAACTACCTGCCCCGGGATCTTTCCGGCGGTCAGAAGCAGCGCGTGGCCATCGCCCGGGCCCTCGCCTGCAAACCCAGCGTGCTCTTGGCGGATGAGCCCACCGCCAATCTCGATAGCGCCGTGGGTGCCCAGATCCTGGAGCTTTTCCGGGACCTGGCCAAACGCGAAAACCGCGCCCTCCTCATCGTCACCCACGATCCCAAGGTCCGCAGCATCGCGGACCGCGTGCTCCAGATCCACGACGGCCGGTTGCGGCCTTGAAAGGAATGCCATGAAGCCATCCACTGCCATCAAATTCGTGCTTCCCCTCGCCGCCGCTGTGGCGCTCACCGCCATGGCCGTCCTGCGGCACGACGTTTCTCCAATCCCAAAAGCCGCTCCAGCTCCTGCTCCCGAAAGCGGGTGGGTGCGTTGTGAAGGCCGTGTGGCGGCCTATCCCGGTTACGACATAACCGTCGGCACGGATTTAGGAGGAACCCTTGAGTCCCTGGCCATCCACGAGAAAGACGCCGTGCGGAAGGGGCAAGTCCTTGCTCGCATCGACGATCGCGAACAGCGTGCCTCCCTTGAAGCGGCAGAGGCCCGCATCCGCGAACAAGGCGCCGAGATCGCTTTCCAGGAACGGGATGTCGCCAGAAGACGGCAGCTTTTCGCCCAAGGAGCCCTGGATCGCCGCAGCCTCGAGGATGCGGAGAACCAGCAGCACCTTGCCCAGGCCCGCCAGGATGCCGCCAAGGCTTCCGCCGACCAGTTCCGGGCCCAGGTCGCCAAGCGGCAGATCCAGGCCCCCATCGACGGCGTGGTGATGGAGCGCTTCGCCAACGCTGGGGAAACCTTGGCACCGGGCGCGCGCATCCTGCGCCTCACCAATCTGGGCCGCACCCGAATCGAGGCCGAGGTGGATGAATTCGATGTGTTGAGCTTGAAAATCGGCAATGCAGTGGATATCAGCAGCGAGGGAACCAGGCAAACCTGGCGCGGGCGAGTGGAAGAACTGCCGGATGGGGTCGGTCCCCGGCGCCTCAAGCCCCAGGACCCTGCCCGTCCCACGGATATCAGAGTGCTGCTGGTGAAGGTCGCCTTGGACGAACCCACTCCGCTGAAACTCGGCCAAAAGGTCGAGTTGCGGATCCGGCCTGTAAAGTGAAAATCAAAAACTCGGTGGGCGGCTCAATTCACGTTGGCATCGACTCTTTTCAACAGGCGATGAAATTTCCACTTGCCCTCATTAGACGAGGGAGGCATCCTGCAAGTTCCCTGGTGCCAGTGTCGCCCCTGGTCCGATATAAAGGCTCAAGTTCTGAATGCAGTGAGTAGGAGGGCGCGCTGCGCCCGATAACTGGAGGGGCCCGATGACCTTCGACTTTGTCCTGAGCACCATCCATTGCGTCGGCCTACGGCCGACATAAGGGGCCCTAACAGGACATCCAGAAAAGCACTGGTTATCCTGTAAGGGCCCCTAAACCTTACCCATCGGCGGCCCGTAGGCCCCGAGAGCCTTCACGGGCACCCGCCTTTAAAGTCAGTTGTTTGAAGCTTCCAGACTTGCCGCTCCAGGAGTGATGATGCCCAGATCCACAGCCATTCCGGCCCTTTTCATTGCCTTCAGCCTGGTGGCGCAGGACAGCCCCGGCACCACGCGGCCCGTCCAGCGCGTCACCTTGCAGGATGCCGTCCAGACTGCCCTCAAGAACAACCTTCAAGTGGGAATCGCCGAGCAGGTCCGTGATGCCACCAAGGCGGGCGTGCTGATCAACCAGGGTGCCTTCGATTGGTCCCTGCAAAGCGGCCTTAGTTTCGGCCATACCAAGAGCGCAAGCATCCGGTCGCAGAATCTCGGTGGCTCCATCAGCACCACGGATTCCGAATACACCACCACCAGCCGCAACATCAATGCCACGGTGTCGAAGCCTTTTGAATGGGGAGGGAATTTCTCCATCGCCTACGGCTCCCAATCTCCGCTCTACTCCTCGACAGACGTGTCGGGCAAGAACACGACGATTTCCTCCACGGGCCAAGTGACCGGACCCACGCCTTTCGGCCCCTACAACAGCAACCCATTTCCTTATTACAGCAGCCTCTCCGCGACCTACAGCCAAAGTCTCTTGCGCAATGCGGGCCGCGATGCAGCCAGCGTTTCGCTCATCGTCGCGAAGAAGGGCTCCATCCAGGCGGACTATGTCTACCAGCAAGCCATCATCTCGCTGGTGGCCGACACGGAATCCAAGTATTGGGATCTGGTTTTCGCCAAGCGCAATCTGGAAAACAAACAGCAGTCGCTGGCCCTGGCCCAGAAGCAGCTGAACGAAAACCAGATCCGCGTGCAGGTGGGCACCCTGGCTCCGATCGAAGTGACCAGCGCCGAGGCTTCGGTGGCCCAGCGGGAACAGGACATCATCGCCGCCGAAGCGCAGCTTGAAAATGCCAAGGACGCCCTCGCCCGGGCGCTGTACCCGGATGCGGCCCGAGCCACGAATCTGGACGCCGCGGATGCACCCAGCATCGAGCCCTTCAGGTTTGATGAAAGCACCGCGGAAAAGACGGCCCTTGATAAGCGCCTGGAACTGAAGGTCTCCAAGCTGGATCTCGAGTCCAAGCAGGCCTTGGAGATCTCGGCCAACAGCAAACTCAAACCCCAGCTGGATTTCAATGTGGGGTACGTGGGTTCTTCGAACACCCGCGAAAATTTCAGCAGCGTGAATAGCGACCTGACGGGGTTCAAGTACCCCGGATACAACCTGGGCCTGACGTTCTCGATCCCCTTCGCGAACCGCGCGGCCAAGGGAGGCCTGTCCCAGGCGCGGGCCAATCTCCGCCAAAGCGAGCTGGGCCTGCGGGACCAGGAACTGGGCATCATCCTGCAAGTCCGGACGGCCTACCGCAATCTCGATGCAGCCGCCAAAGGTGTTGCCGCCGCCGAGAAGACACGCATCTACCGTGAGAAAAACCTCGATGCGGAAAAAAAGAAATTCGACAACGGCATGAGCACCAACTTCTTCGTGTTGCAGCGAGCCGATGAGCTTGACACCGCCCGTTCCGCCGAACTCCAGGCGCGCATCACCTACGCGAAAAATGTCACCACGCTGGAGCAGTCGCTCGGCACCTTGCTGGAAGCCCGGAAGCTGGAAGTGAAGTAGGTTGTGAGTCCTGGGTCCTGAGTCCTGAGGTTCAAGATGGATGCGGCCGAAGGCCGCGCCAAAGCTGGAGCGCCGAAGGCGCCGCCAGATAGCCATAGGACTCAGGACTATTTCAACTTATGCCATCCAGAAAAACACGATGGTCATCCGCTTAGCCCTGTGCTCAATGCCGCAGTAGGATGTGGCGGAATGGACCAGATCGGCGCGATAGACGATGAGGCGGTTGAAGAGGTTGTCCACTCTCAAATCCTCGGACCAGGCTTCGAGCGGCAGCTTGGCGACACCCAGGGCTTCAGGGATGTTGGCGTGGGGCGGCGGGACGAAATTGCCGCTAAGGGCGCCGTTGGGCATCCGAAGCCGATAGAAAGAGGTCCCTGTTCTGGCCGGGGCCTTGGGACTGAGATAGATCACGCCAGCGTAGCGACAGAGCCTGCGGGAATCCGTGTGGGGCCGGGGGCCGGATTCCTTCTCGCCCACAAGCTGGATCCAGTTGTGGTTCAGCATGGCGCCCTCGGGCGTGAGTTCCTGCCAAAGCTTTTTCGCGCCGGTCTTCTCCTTCACCCAAGCGTCCACACGCTCCAATTCTTCCGGCAGCAGACCCTCCGGCGCACGCATCCCCGGCCAGAATTCCTGCCGGTGGGGAAAGCCGTAGGTCCAGTCCTCCCGCGCGAAGCAGCGCTCGGAAACCTCCTCCGCATTGGGCAGGAAATTGTCTTCGATCCAATAGTCGCGGCCCTCCTGCGGCTTGCGATAGGGCAGCGAGGGAACCCGTTTGGCTCCTGGTTGGTTCGCCTGCATCAAGTCCCCTTGTCCCCAATGGAAAAGGCCCCGTGGGGCCTCTTCCATTGTGACTGTGATCGTCGTGCTGGCTACCAGTTCAGCGTCAAGGAGTAGGGCTGGCTGGCGGAGAAGACACCGGCGGGCGCCCGCACCACGGCGTAGCAGTATTGGCCCGCGCCCAGAGGATTCGTCCACCAGCAGGTCTGCGTCGCGCCGCCCGGCAGCGTGGATTGGGCCACGATCTGGCCCACCTGATTATAGATGTACAGGAAGTAGCGCATGCCCGGCGGTGGCGTCAGGGTGGCCCGCACGGTGGCGCGCCCCGGCAGGATCAGCCGGAAGTAGTCGATGTCGCCGTTGACGCCGATGCTGCCCAGCACCGTGCCCGGCGCGTTCACCTTTTGGGCGGTGGAATAACTATTGTTGGGTTCCGTGTCAAAGCTCGCGGAGGTATTCGTGAGGTTGAACACAGCGGGTGTCGCGGCATCCAAAATCGTGGCATTCACCGCGTAGCTCCCGCCCGTGCCGTTGGCCGTGAAGATGGGCGACGTAGCCAGACCGGCCACATCCGTGACCGCCGTGA
>JANYJQ010000105.1 GCA_025358435.1 Holophagaceae bacterium | reverse complement strand
TTGATCATCCGGCAAAAAGAAACGGCCCGGTGGGCCGTTTCTAGAATGATATCAGCGGCGTTGGTTTAGCACACTCAGTTGGATTGCTGCATCAATCCGAATCGCTCCCTCAAGGCTTTTTCATGGCGCTGAAGTGCCTCCGAGCGTGCCTTCAGGGCATTGGCTTGGTCTGTGAGATTGGACATCTGCATGTCCTGCTCCGGGGATGAAAGCGCCCTCTTCATGGCGCGCATCAAGCCCAGGCCAGCCTCCAGGCTCGCAAGGCTCTCCCGATGATAGGCAGCGCAAGGCGGGGGCGGCGCGATGGCCGACAGGCGGTCCTTGGCCGCCTGGGCCTGCTGGATCATTGCATCGAAGCCTGACGTGTCCCCTTTTCCGAGACCCGCCACGACCTGCTGGGCCATGGTTTCGGGATCCCCGCTGGACCCAGGTTGGATGGTTTCGAGCGCCAGAAAATAGGCCGCCACTGCGACACGTGCCGGATCGCCAAGGGGAATAGGCGGGCCTGGATGGACGGCTACGGGTTGCCCCGATGATGCGGGTTCCGCGATTGGTTCCTCGGCCACTGCGGTCTTGGGGGAGGCTGGAATCGCCGAACCTTGTGATGCAGCCGTGCTAGTCGAATCCCTTCGGCGCTCCAGCGGGGCGCCCCGGCCGGTCTCTCGACCCAGAAGGAACACCATTCCCAGAACCCCTGCCGCAGCGACTCCCACCAGCCCGATCAGCAGGCCTTTCGGGATCTCCACCTTGGCCACCATCGCCCCATTATGCTCTCAACTGCATCGCGGCCAGGGGCACTCCGCCCTACTTCCTGATCCCCACCTGCCCCAGCATCCACGCCATCTCGAAGGCCCTGTCCTTCAGCGCGTCGTAGCGGCCACTGGCACCACCATGGCCTGCGGGGTCCATCTTGCATTTGAGCAGGAGAGGATTCGAATCGGTCTTGTGGGCACGCAGCTTGGCCGCGTACTTGGCGGGCTCCCAGTACATCACCTGGCTGTCGTTGAAGCTGGTGGTGAGGAGGATCGAGGGATAATTCTTCTTTTCGATGTTGTCATAGGGGCTGTAGGACTTCATGTAATCGTAGGCCGCCTTTTCATTGGGATTGCCCCATTCCAGGTACTCACCCACGGTGAGCGGCAGCTTGGCATCCAGCATGGTGTTCATCACGTCGACAAACGGCACCGCCGCGTGCACCGCCTTGAAGAGATCGGGCCGCATATTGGTGACGGCGCCCATGAGCAGGCCTCCGGCGCTGCCGCCTTCGATGACCAGGCGATCCTTGGAGGTCCATTTGTTCGTGATGAGCCACTCGGCGCTATCGATGAAGTCCGTGAAGGTGTTCTTTTTCTTCATGAGCATGCCGTCGTCGTGCCAGGCCTCGCCCATCTCGTTGCCGCCCCTGATGTGGGAGATGACGAAGACCACGCCCCGGTCAAGCAGGCTCAAATTGCTGCTTGAGAATGTGGCGCTCATGCCGTAGCCGTAGGACCCATAGGCGTACAGCCAAAGCGGGTTCCTGCCGTCCAGCTTCGTGCCCTTGCGGCACACCGCCGAGAGCGGCACTTTCACGCCGTCCCGGGCCTTGGCCCACAGCCGCTTACATTCATACTTCGACGGATCAAAACCGGCGAGCACCTCGGTCTGTTTCAGCAGCGTCTTCTTCCGGGTGGCCATGTCGTAGTCGAACACACTGTTGGGCGTCACCGGCGACTGGTAGCCGAAGCGGAAGACATGGCTCTCGAATTCCGGGTTGGCGCCGTCGAAAGCCGCGTAGACCGGTTCGGGGAAAGCGAAGTTATGCCACTGGCCCTTCTTGAAATCCAGTACACGGAAGCGGTTGAGGCCTTCGGACATGGTGGTTGCGACGATGAAATCCTTGAAGAGTTCCACGCCTTCCAGGAGCGCGGCAGGATCGTGCGGAATGAATTCCTTCCAGGCTTTCGGGTTGATGTCGGAGTCCGGCGCGGTGGCCAAGCGGTAGTTCTTGGCGCCCTTGTTGGTCCGGATGTAGAAGAGCCCCTCGCGGTGGTCGATGCCGTACTTGTGGTCCTTCTCGCGGGGTAGAAAGACCACGAGTTCATCCCTCGGATTGGCGGCGTCGAGGTAGCGCATTTCGGTGGAATCCGTAGCGCCAATGTCAACGACGAGGAACTTCTTGTCCTTGGTGCGGCCCACGCTCATGCCGTATGACGCATCCATCTCTTCGTACACTTTCACGGGAGCGGTCCCTGTATCCAGGCGCCAGAGCGTGTCCGAGCGCTTGGCGACGGCATCCTCGGTGGTGAAAAAGATCGTGGCGCTGTCCGAGGCCCACTCGGTGGAAGTCACGCGCTCCGCCAAGGGAGCACTGACGATGCCAGTTTCCAGGTCCTTGATGAAGAGTTTGTACTGCCGGAATCCCGTGTCGTCGGTGGTGAATATGAGCTTCCTGCCGTCGTCGCTCACCTCGAAGGAACCCAGCTCAAGGTACTTCTTGCCCTTGGCCAGTTCGTTCTGATCCAAGAGGATCTCTTCCTTGGCGCCCTTGTCGATGCCGGCGGCGGAGCCGTGTTTGCGGCACTGGATGGGGTACTGCTGCCCTTCCACTGTGCGGGAGTAGTAGAACCACTCGCCACGCCGCGTGGGCACGCTCAGGTCCGTCTGCTTGATGCGGCCCAGAATCTCCTTGTAAAGGGCCTCTGAAAAAGGCTTGAGATCCTTGGTCTGGGCTTCGAGAAAGGCGTTTTCCGCTTCTAGATAGTGCCTTACCTCGGGATTGGCCTTTTCCCTGAGCCAGAAATAATCATCGCGGATGGTTTCGCCATGGCGGACCTCCGTATGGATTTTATGGGCGGCAACAGGAGCCTTCGGGGACGCGGCCGTGGCAACCATGGAAATCACCGTTAAAAGGCCCAGCACTGCCGGGGTGGGAAGATGGAAGTTGGCGATCACGGACGACTCCGGCAATTGGACTGCGAGTATTGGGTCATTGGTCTCGGGCCCTCCTCAGCTATTAGCTCGGAGCCAAACACAATGAGGACCGTCTTTGGTTGCGATCATTTGGAAAAGAGGCGCCATTGCGGCGCCCCTTTTCATTTCCCCGTTGAGGGGTCCAGCAAGGGTTCCACCTTGTCGGCGAAGCCCGTTAATTGAATTCCGCGTCAGGAATCCGCATGCCGTAGAAAGAGCGCCACACGAAGACTGTTGAAATGAGGAAGAAGACAATGGCCGCGATGTGCGCGGTGTTCGGGTTGAGTTCGATGGCCAGTTCGACGGCCAGGAGGCCGAAGAGGGTCGTGAACTTGATGACAGGATTCATGGCCACCGAGGAAGTGTCCTTGAAGGGATCGCCCACGGTGTCGCCCAC
>JANYJQ010000035.1 GCA_025358435.1 Holophagaceae bacterium | reverse complement strand
TGGGCTCACCGAAGCTGATTCCAGACGCCGCAGCGCGGTGGTGGTGGTGGGTTCCAGCATCGCTTCAAAACTCTTCGGGGGCGCGGACCCGGTGGGCCGCAATGTCCAGCTTGAAGGCCAGAGCTTTCTCATCGTCGGCGTGCTTGCGCCGCTGCAGGTCATGAGCGACGATACCTGGCTCGATGGCAACGGTGTCCTCATGCCATTGGAAGCCTACATGGACCGCATGGATACCAGCCACAAGCTGAGCCAATTGGCAGTGAAATTGAAATCCAAGAAGGATGTGGATGAAGTTAGCGCCATGCTTCTAAGCCGTGCCAAGCAGGCCCACCATGGAATCGAGGATATCGAAGTCGCGGACCTGAGCGCGGAGCTGGTGAAGGCCTACCAACAATTCAAGGACCAGATCTGGGGCTGGCTGGTGGTGACGCAGAGCCTGGCGGCCACGGTGCTGCTTGTGGGCGGCGTGGGCGTTTTGAGCGTCATGCTGATCAGCTTCAGCGACCGACGCTTCGAGATCGGGCTTCGGAAGGCGCTCGGGGCCTCGGATCATGAAATTTTCATCCAGTTCCTTCTTGAAGCCTTGGTGCTGGCGGTTCTCGGCGCCACCGGGGGAACCATTGGCGGCACCTTGGTTTGCCAAGCCCTTTCGGCCAATTTTCCGTACGGCCTCGTGGTGAATCCCATGGGCCTCCTCATCGCCTGGGCCGTGGCCCTGTGTCTGGCGCTCGTATTCGGTCTTTACCCGGCCATGAAAGCCTCCCGCCTGAGCCCGATGGAAGCCATGCGATGACAGCGGCATCCGGGCGCCAGGATAGCGGTCCATTCCCGCTGGGCGGCGCATTCCCCCAGGTGGGCGGCGGATACAAACTCCACAAAAGTGTTGGATGACCCTGTTCTTTTTTCTCGCATCATGAATTTAGCGTTTTCTTCCCACCCCGTTTTATTTCAAAAGGAGGTCCCATGACCCGCTACCTGTTCCACCTCATCGCCCTGCCCCTCATCGCGGCAGCCCCACTCATGGCCCAGACCATGAGCGCCGATCAGATCATCGCAAAAAATGTCGAGGCCAAGGGTGGCATGGCCAAACTCAAGGCCATCAAGTCCTTCCGCATGACGGGAAAGGCTGGGGGCGGTCCCATGGAAGTCCCCTTCGTCATGGAGCAGAAACGTCCCAGCAGCTTCTATCAGGACGTGACAGTGCAGAACATGCACCTGATCGAAGCCTTCGATGGCAAAACCGGTTGGACCATCAACCCTTTCGCGGGCTACGGCGGCAAGAAAGACCCTGAGCTCATGGATGCGGACTCGCTCAAATCCGCCCAGGACTCGGCAGACATCGACGGACCGCTGGTGGACTACAAGGAAAAGGGCAACAAGGTTGAATACCTTGGCAAGGAGGACCTGGAAGGCGGCGGCGTGCACAAACTCCAGGTGACCTTGAAAACGGGAAACGTGAAGACCATTTTCCTGGACGCTGACTCCTTCCTGGAAGTCAAAGAGGCCAGCAAACGGGTCATCCGCGGCACCGAGGTGGAAACCGAAACGACCCTTGGCGATTACAAGGAAGAAGGCGGCGTGATGATGGCCCACTCCATGGAGATGGGCGCCAAGGGACGCCCGGAGAAACAGAAAATCACCATCGAAAAAGTGGAAATCAATCCAGCCCTTGACGATGCGAAATTCAAGATGCCGGAAAAGAAAGCCGAGCCAGTGCCGGAGAAAAAGGCCGAGCCAGCCAAGCCCGCTGTCCCCGAGAAGAAGGGCTGATCCAAGGCCTCATCGTGATTTTCGATTGTCAGCAGCCGATTGTCGATTTGGGGGCACCAACGCCTGGTGGGCCCCAATCGAAAATCGAAAACAGTGCAGAGCCAATCCAGGAATTCGAGAACCAGACACGTCCATCACGAAAGACAGCTTGTTCTACCGGAGGAACCGATGACCCGATATTCCCGAATCACGCTTTGCCTTTCCATCAGCGCCATGGCGGTTGCCGCCCAGGAAGCCAAGGCTCCCATGGCCCAGGAGGCCAAACCCGAATTGGTCAAGCTCGAGTCTGAGACCATCTCCGGTCTGGGCATCCGCAACATCGGCCCGGCGGTCATGTCAGGCCGCATTTCCACCATGGATGGCGTCCACGACAAAGCCCGCACGACCTTGTACGTCGGCGCGGCCAGTGGTGGTGTATGGAAATCAGTCAATGGCGGAACAACCTTCAAGCCCGTCTTCGACAAGTACAACCAGAGCATCGGCGCCATCCGCATCGATCCAAATAACCCCAAAACCGTGTGGGTGGGCACCGGCGAGACCTGGGTGCGCAACAGCGTTTCCCTGGGGAATGGCCTCTACAAGACCACGGACGGCGGCGAGAACTGGGCTTTGATGGGCCTGCCGGATTCCGAGCGGATCGCAGCGATCGAGGTGGATCCTACCGACAGCAACACCGTTTATGTCGCTTCGATGGGCCACCTTTGGAACAGCAATAACGAGCGGGGCCTCTACAAGACCACCGACGGCGGCAAGACCTGGAACCGCATATTATTCATCAACGATGACTCCGGCTGCGCCAGCCTTGTCATCGATCCGAAAGATCCCAAGATCCTCTACGCCTCCATGTGGCAGTACCGGCGCAAGCCTTGGGCCTTCGAAAGCGGCGGCCCGGGCAGCGGCCTGTTCAGATCAACCGACGGCGGCGCCACTTGGACCAAGCTGAGCGACGGCACCAGCCGCGGCCTGCCGGCCGGCGACCTCGGACGCATCGCCCTGGCCATCTCGCCCAGCAACCCGAAAGTCGTCTACGCCAACGTGGAAGCCAAGGACAGCGCGTTGTACCGCTCCGACGACGGCGGCGAAACCTGGATCCGCGGGCACAGCGGGGCCAACACGATCATCCGCCCCTTCTATTTCGGCGCCTTGTTCGTGGACCCTAAAGATCCCATGCGGGTCTACAAGCCGGGCCTGAACATGACCGTCAGCGACGACGGCGGCAAGACCTTCAGCGTCATCGGGGGAAGCGCCCATGGCGATTGGCACGCCACCTGGATCGACCCGGAAAATCCAGAGCGCATATATGCAGGGACGGATGGCGGTTTTTACGGAACCGAGGACCGCGGATCCAACTGGCGCTTCATGCGCAACCTTCCCATCGCGCAGTACTACCACGTGGCTGTCGACATGGCCCTGCCCTACCGCGTTTACGGCGGCTTGCAGGACAACAGCTCCTGGATGGGGCCTTCGCGCGCTGGCGGCTCCATCCAGAACCGCCACTGGAAGAACCTGTACGGCGGCGACGGATTCTGGGTGCAGCCTGATCCCACGGATGCCAACTACGTCTATGCCGAGAGCCAGGGCGGTTATGCCGGTCGCATCAACCTGACCTTGGGCGAATCCAGGTTCATCCAGCCTCAACCGGGCCCAGGCGAAGCCAAGTTCCGTTGGAACTGGAACACGCCCTTGCAGCTCAGCCCCACCGACAAGACGACGCTCTACATGGGTGCCCAATACCTGTTCCGGTCCCACGACCATGGCCAGACCTGGGAGCGGCTGGGCGGCGATCTGACCACCAACGATCCCAAGAAACAGCAGCAGGAAGAGAGCGGCGGCCTCACCGTGGACAATTCCTCCGCCGAGACCCACTGCACCGTCTACACGATCTCCGAAAGCCCCCGGAACGCGAAAACAATCTGGGTGGGCACCGACGATGGCAACGTGCAGCTCAGCCGCAACGCCGGGAAAAGCTGGACCAACCTAGCAGCCAATGTTCCTGGCCTTCCGAAAAACACCTGGGTGTCCTGGATCGAAGCCAGCGCCTTTGATGAAGGAACCGCCTTCGCGACCTTTGATGGCCACGGTACCGGCGACATGTCGCCGCACATCTACAAGACCATCGATTTCGGCAAGACCTGGGCATCGCTCTCGACAACCGATCTTAAAGGTTTTGCCCATGTGGTGAAGCAGGACCCGGTGAATCCGGCCCTGCTCTATCTCGGCACCGAAGCAGGCCTGTTCATCAGCCTGGATGGAGGTGTCCAGTGGGCGGCTTTCAAAGGCGGCGATTTCCCGCCGGTGCCGGTGCGCGACATCGCCATCCACCCGCGAGACAAGGATGTGGTCCTGGCCACCCATGGCCGGGGCTTGTGGATCATCGATGACATCACGCCCCTGCGGATGCTGACGCCGGAGCTGCTCTCGAAAACTGTGGCTTTCCTGCCCTCCCGGCCATCCACCTTCAACGAATTGGGCAACGATGGGTGGAGTGACGGGGACGCTGAATACGATGGCCGTGGCCCACGGGACGGCGCCGCCATCGCCTACTACCAGAAGAAGCGCCACATTTTCGGCGATTTCAAATTCGAGATCTTTGATGGCGCTGGAAATCTTGTGGACACCCTCGCCGGTGACAAGCGCAAGGGACTTAACAGGCTTTACTGGGCCATGCGCATGAAAGCCCCCAAGGTCCCCACCGGCGCTTCGATCGCCGGCGGCGCATTCCTTGGGCCCCAGGTGCTGGAAGGCACCTTCACCGTGAAGATGACGAAGGGCAAAGAGACTTTTTCAACCAGCCTTCAGATCCTGCCGGATCCGCTCAGCCTGCACACGCGGCCGGAACGCGAGGCGCAGTTCGCGACTGCCATGGATCTCTACGCTGTGCTTGAAAACATGACCTACACCGTAGACCGCATTGTGGACCTGCGGGACAAGAGCAAGGGCATGGCATCCACCGCCACGGATGAATCCTTTAAAAAACGCCTCCTGGCTTTTTCAACCACGCTTGAAACGCTGCGCAATAAATATGTCCCAGTAAAGGAAGGCGGCGGCATCACGGGCGAAGAGCGGCTTCGAGAATTCGTCGCCCTGCTGTACGGGGCCATCACAGGCTACCCGGGCAGGCCCAGCAATGCCCAACTGGATCGCAAGGAGGCCCTTAAAAAGGACATCGCGGCCGCGGACAAGGAAGTCGAAGCCTACATCCAGAAAGAACTGCCTGGATTGAATCAGGGCCTGGCATCCCAACAGGTTTCCCTGAAGCCGCTGAGCCGCGAAGACTGGCAGAAGACCCAGAAGAAATAAGGGTTCATATATCAATGCCGGTTTTCATTCAAAAAAGAAGATTCACCACCAAGACACGGAGACACCGGATTTCCTCATGTCCCGGCATCGGTTGCGCCGATGCCGGGAAGAAAACGCCAAACTCCAACATTCATGGTTCCGGCCCGAAATCGCTTCGCGGGGGCGCGTAGCGCCAGCGGGCTTCCAGCCTGCAAATTCGGGTGGCCCGGCTTGGATCGCACAGAGCGCGAGTCCATCGCCGAGCCACCTGAATTCCAACCGCGAAGCTCGCACATGCTGAATCTGTGGAATCTGTAGTTCCAAATCCCTGGAATGCAAATTGGCATGGAGCGGCCTGCAGATCCAGGACGCCTGAGCGCCTGGCTCGGGCTGGGTTTTGCTTCTTGGCACAGAGGGCAGGCCTATCTTTGGAATCATCCAGTCTTTCGGGTGGGTCATGCTTTGTCCAACTGCCCTTTCCGACAGGTTTGCCACAGAGCCCATACCCATGGTGGGCATTCCCCTGAGTGCCCTTTCGACTCACCACCCCGAGCTTGATTGGTAAGTAGCTGAATAAACAAAAACCATGCCAATATTGGCAATAAAATATTGAAAATGGCGGTTTCAAGTTCCAAGTGCAACAGGTCTGGGTGGATTGGACCAGAAGGCCTGGAAATCAAAAGCGCCTTCTGGAAGGAAAAGCTCTGCGGGGCATTTCCACCCGAGGGATTTCCTCGGGCGGACATTCAGGGTCCAGGCGATGGTATCGAGTTCATCCTGGGTGTAGA
>JANYJQ010000005.1 GCA_025358435.1 Holophagaceae bacterium | reverse complement strand
GCCGATGGGGCGGGCGGCCCAGTTCATGAGCGTGAGTCCCACCGCGGCCCAGATGTGCAAGCCCACCGCCGTGAGCAGAACCGCGCGTGCAATCCAGATTCCGCTGCCATGGAGAAGCGTGCGCAGGAAGACTCCGTAGGTGTCCAGCGGGTAGACGCCTTCGTGGGCGGGAAGGTAGAGCTGGAGATTGCCGATCATGTGGACCACCACAAAGCCGATGAGCATGATGCCCGTGACGGCCATCACGATCTTCTTCCCTACGGACGATCCGAAAAATCCTGCTTCCTTCTGCATCTACCCTCCCCGCGTATCCGAATTCCTGATGGACTAATAAAAACCAAGTCAGAGCAGTGTCACCAGTTCCTTGACGGCGGCGATGCTCTTGTCGAGGTTGGCCTGTTCTTCGGGCAGCAGTTCGAGTTCGATGACCTGCTCCACGCCCTCTTTGCCCAATTTCGCGAGGACACCGAGGAAGAGGTCCTTCGCTCCATACTGGCCGTTCAGGTAAACCGCGCAGGGCAGCAGTTCCTTGCGGTCGTTGAGGATGGCGTCCACCATCTCCACGGCCGCCGAGGATGGGGCGTAATAGGCGCTGCCGGTCTTCAGGTAATTCACGATTTCGATGCCGCCGTTGCGGGTGCGGGTGGCGATGGCGTCGATGGCGGCCTTGTCCAGAAAGCGGTCCACGGGGATGCCGCTGATGGTGGCATAGCGCATGAGGGGCACCATAGTGTCGCCGTGGCCGCCCAGCACGAAAGCCTGGACATTCTTCACGGAGACCTTGGCTGCATCGGCGATGAAATGGCGCATGCGGGCGCCGTCAAGCACACCGGCCATGCCGATGACACGGTGGGTGGGGAATTTGGAAGCTGTTAGTGCGACGTGGCACATGGCGTCCAGGGGATTGGAGACGATGATCATGATCGCATCGGGGCTGTACTTGGCAACCTGCTCGCAAACGGCTTTGACAATGCCCGCGTTGGTTTTCAGAAGGTCGTCGCGGCTCATGCCTGGCTTGCGGGGAATGCCCGCGGTCACTACAACCACATCCGAGCCGGCGGTGGCCGCGTAGTCGTTGGTGCCGACGATGGTCATGTCGAAACCTTCGACGGGGCCGGATTCCATCATGTCAAGCGCCTTGCCCTGGGGGATGCCCTCGACGATGTCGACCATCACAACATCCGCCAGACCCTTTTCAACGATGCGCTGGGCTGCTGTCGCGCCCACGAAACCCGCACCTACCACCGTAACCTTGCGCCGCCCACTGCGATTCATGGCATCTCCCGAAAGATGAATGGCCCGGCCATCCCAAACGATCTAGGAGTACCACGGCGGGATGTCTTCAGAAAGTCCAAAACCTTGCGCTGGAAACGAGCAGGAGCCTCGGTTCCCTAGTGAATACACGCTCGCCGGGAGCCCATGGAACGGCTTTGTGACCAAAAGCATTCACCCCTGGATGGTATGGACCCTTGCGACACTTCCACCGGGTTGGGTAAACTACCGATTCACCATGCCGATCACAGAATGTCTGCGATTTCGTGCGGCTCTGTTTTATTTTTTGGATTTCCGGCCCCCATGCCTGCGTGGTCCGGAGCAGCCAAAATAATTAAGTGTTGGGAGGTTCAATGAACAACCTGGGTAACTGCATGGCGGCGATGAAGCGATTGTGCGACCTTCTGGCGTCCAATCGGATCATCAAGGGCGCAGCGTTGGTGTTGGTCTCCCTGCTCATTTCCACTCCCGCCTTCGCCGGCGGCGAAGCCGAATTGAAGATCCCCCCGCTTGAAGGCAGTTTCCTGGGGATGACGGGCCACAACCTGCTTCTGATCGGGCTCGTGATCTGCCTCCTTGGCATCGCCTTCGGCCTTGTCCAATACAGCCAGATCCGGAAACTCCCGGTTCACAAGTCCATGCTCGAGATATCCGAACTGATCTATGAGACCTGTAAAACCTACCTGTTGACCCAGATCAAGTTCATCGCCATCCTCTGGGCTTTCATCGCCGTGATCATGGTTGCCTACTTCAAATTCCTGGCCCACACCCCCATGAGCTGGGGCCAGGTGATCGTGGTCCTCCTCTTCTCTATCATCGGCATCCTGGGCTCCGTGGCCGTGGCGTGGTTCGGCATCCGCATCAACACCTTCGCCAACTCCCGCACCGCCTTCGCCTCTTTGGGCGGCAAGCCCTACCCGACCATGGCCATCCCCATGAAGTCCGGCATGTCCATCGGCATGCTGCTCATCTCGGTGGAACTGTTCCTCATGCTGGCCATCCTGCTCTTCGTTCCAGGAGACTCCGCGGGCCCCTGCTTCATCGGCTTCGCCATCGGCGAATCCCTGGGCGCCGCGGCCCTCCGCATCGCCGGCGGTATCTTCACCAAGATCGCCGACATCGGCTCCGACTTGATGAAGATCGTGTTCAAGATCAAGGAAGATGACGCCCGCAACCCCGGCGTCATCGCTGATTGCACCGGCGACAACGCGGGCGATTCGGTCGGCCCCACGGCTGACGGCTTCGAGACCTATGGCGTCACCGGCGTTGCGCTCATCACCTTCATCCTGCTGGCCGTGCCGAGTTCGGCCATGCAGGTCTCCCTGCTGGTCTGGATCTTCGTCATGCGTGTGGGCATGATCGTGACTTCCGCGATCTCCTACTGGGTTAACGCTGCCTGGGCGAAGGCCAAGTTCAAGGATGCCGCGAAATTCAACTTCGAGACCCCCCTGACCACCTTGGTGTGGCTG
>JANYJQ010000034.1 GCA_025358435.1 Holophagaceae bacterium | reverse complement strand
CCGAAGAAAGCCGCCGCCAAGAAGGCAGCCCCGAAGAAAGCCGCCGCCAAGAAGGCAGCCCCGAAGAAAGCCGCCGCCAAGAAGGCCGCCCCGAAGAAAGCCGCCGCCAAGAAGGCAGCCCCGAAGAAAGCCGCCGCCAAGAAGGCAGCTCCGAAGAAGAAAGCCGTCGCTAAGAAGGCAGCGCCGAAGAAAGCTGTAGCCAAGAAGGCCGCACCGAAGAAGGCCGCCGCCAAGAAACCGGCCGCCAAGAAAGCCGCCCCTAAAAAGGCCGTTGCAAAGAAAAAGTAAGGAAGTAACGGGTTTTTTTTAAACCCTAACCGACCGAGCGTGACGGCCTACTTTTAAGTGGGCCTCACGCTCGGTTTCTTGAATTGGATGGTGGGTATGAATCTCATCGATCGAGTCTCGGCACTGGAAGTTCTTGATAGCAGGGGGAACCCCACGGTCCTTGCCCGAGTGGAACTGAAAAGCAGCGCCGGACTTTCTTTTCTTGGCCAGGCTCTGGTTCCTTCGGGTGCCTCCACCGGTACGCGTGAGGCCCTGGAAAAGCGCGACGGCGACAAAAAGCGCTACCAAGGCAAGGGCGTCCTTGGAGCCGTTCAGGCCATCAACACCGAAATCAACGATGCCCTAGAGGGCATGGATGGGCTCCAGCAGGCTGAACTGGACGACTTGCTATGCGATCTCGATGGGACCGAAAACAAGGCAGAATTGGGTGCCAACGCCATTCTGGCCGTATCCATGGCCCTGGCGGATGCTGCGGCAAAAGCCACCGGCCAGCCGCTTTACCGGTACCTGGGAGGAACCTCAGCCAGACTGCTGCCAGTACCCCAGATGAACATCCTGAACGGCGGGGCCCACGCTGACAACAACATGGACATCCAGGAGTTCATGGTGCTTCCGGTGGGAGCCAGTACCTTTGCAGAGGCCCTGCGTTGGGGCGCGGAGGTCTACCATGCCCTCAAAGCCGTCCTGAAGGTACGGAAGCTTTCCACCGGAGTCGGGGACGAAGGAGGGTTCGCCCCCAATCTGGAAAGCCACGAAGAAGCCCTGGATCTGATTGAGGAAGCGATTAAAAAGGCTGGATTCAAGCCTGGCAAGGATATCTACCTTGGATTGGACGCCGCCGCCTCGGAGTTCCACCAAAAAGACGGTTATCACCTCGAAGGTGCAAAGAAGTCTTCCGCCCAATTGACGGATTACTATGCTGGTCTCGTGAAACGCCATCCGATTCTCACCATCGAAGACGGCATGGCCGAGGACGATTGGAAAGGCTGGAAGGCTCTCACGGACAAATTGGGAGAGACGACCCAATTGGTGGGGGATGATATTTTCGTCACCAATCCAGTGATCTTCGCGGATGGAATCGAACAGGGAATCGCCAATGCGATCCTTATCAAACTGAACCAGATTGGCACGGTTACCGAAACCTTGAAGGCTGTGGACATGGCTCACAAGGCGGGCTACCGGGCGATCATCAGCCATCGCAGCGGAGAGACCGAAGACACTTTCATCGCTGACCTTGCTGTTGCCACTGGAGCTGGGCAGATCAAGAGCGGCGCCCCGACCCGGACGGATCGTGTGGCCAAGTACAATCGCCTGCTCCAGATCGAGTGGGAACTGGGCGCATCGGCTCACTATGCAGGCAAGGAGGCCTTCGGAGCGAAGCTGAAATGAACACCAACTCCCTGCTGGAATCCAGGGTCATCATGGCCGTTCTCGGCATCTCGGGATTCCTGTCGGTCGTGATTCTCTGGTCGCCCTACGGCTTGCCTGCCCTTCACAGGCGAGAGCAGGAATTCCTGAAGCAGCAACAAATGCTCATGGACCTGAATCGCAGAAACCGGGATCTGGCGATGGAAGTCAGGCGGCTCCTTGATAAGGATCCGGAGTTGATGGAGTCCCTGGCCCGGCAGCGAGGTTATGCCAGGCCCGGGGAAACCGTGTACACCTTCCGGGATCATGGCGAGAAGCGATAGGAGCTATGTATTGTTCATCGTCGCGTCGGCCTCGGGCAACATCTTCGCCTTCGCGTGGGCTGGCGATCTGCCTGATTCCTTCGATGGGCCCAAGTGGGCAAGGATTCTTTGCGCCAAAGGAACAGGCCTTGGATTGGATGGACTCTTTTGCCTTCAGGCGCCCGATCCGGGAAGGCCATGGGTGATGGATCACTGGGATGCGGATGGCGCATTCTCATTTTGCTCAAACGGAAGCCGAGCCGCCCTTGCGCTTCAGGGAGCGCCAGAACCGGAATTCGTAGACGCCGTCTCCAGCGGAGAGTCAATCCGGCTGCGCAGATTCACCACCAGCCGCGATCTTCACGTCGGCATCAGAATGCCCGAAGGCCCAGGGTTCGGCCTGACGGCATTGCCGGTCCAGCTGAAGGAACCGGCTGCCTTCGGGTTTGTGGGAAATCCCCAGCTGGTGATAGAACTCGAGGATGTGGATTCCGTGGATCTGGCCGTTTTCGCGCTGCCGCTGCGTCATCACCTGGCTTTTCCTGACGGCACCAACGTGAACATCATTCGACCCACGGGCAGGGGCACGGCCCGAATCAGGTCGTGGGAACGCGGGGTCGAAGGCGAGACCCTCTGCTGTGGAACCGGGTGCGCCGTCGCGGCTGCCTGGATGGCCCAGCGCACGGGCCTTTCCTCGTGGCAGCTGCAACCCGCAGGTGCTGATCCGGTAGATGTGTCAGTGGCAATGAATGAGGATGGGTCCTGGCGGGAGCTTTGGCTCTCCGGGCGAGTCCGCATCATCGCGGGGGTGATGCCTGATGCCTCTCTACAGCTAGCTTGAAGCTCCCCTGGCACAAGTGTGGAACGTGCTATCCTGGCGTGTTCCACACCCGAGGCTGTCCCGTGATCCGAGAAGTCATTCAGCGTTCTGCTGCCCCCCTGGGCCCTCGGCGCGGAGCCTAGGATGACAGCTCGTATCGTCGTATTGGCCAATCAGAAGGGTGGCGTCGGCAAGACCACGACCGCTATCAATCTCGCGGCTTCCTTGGCGATGATGGAAAAACTGGTGCTGCTCGTGGACTATGATCCCCAAGGCCACAGCACCACGGGTCTCGGATTTCCCAAGCCTGATCATCGTGCAGGATCCTATGCGCTCATGAAAGGCGCACCTGCCAAGGGGCTGACCCTCCACACTGAAGTCCCCATGCTCCAGGTGATTCCCGCGGGGAAGGATCTCGCCCAGTTGGAGTTCGAGCTGTTCGAACTGCCTCAGCTGCAGGAGCTTCGCAAGGCGTTGGAGCCGGTGATGGAGAACTTTGATTTCATCCTGGTCGATTCGCCTCCTGCGCTCGGGATGATCACTCTCAACGCGCTCACCGCAGCGGATGAAGTCATCATTCCCATGCCCTGTGAATTCCTGGCGATGGATGGACTCGCCGAACTGATGGAGACGATCCGCCGGATCCAGGCTGGACCGAATCCGAGATTGGAACTCGGCGGCATTCTGCTGACCATGGCTGAGGAGCGGACCAATCTAGGCTCCGCGGTGGCCAACGAAGTGCGCCAGGCCTTTCCCGGCAAGGTGTTTGGCACCACCATTCCCCGCAACATCCGCTTGGCAGAGGCCCCCAGCCATGGCAAGCCTGTGGCCTTCTACGACCTCAAGTCCAAAGGCGCCCAAGCCTACCTGAATCTCGCCCGGGAATGGCTGGGCCTTGAGCTCGCAACCCCAAGCCCAGCCTTGAATAGGGAGGCGGAATGAACCTCAAGCGCCAAGCTTTGGGGCGGGGGCTCACTTCGCTGATGAGCCAGCACGCCGCTGATGATGCACCCCAACGGGAAGTGCCCGTGGGTTCGTTGTTCCCCAACCGTCAGCAGCCGCGCACCCACTTCGATGAAGCGTCCCTGGACGAATTAGCCGCCAGCCTCAAGATGCACGGCATGGTGCAGCCCATCATCGCGCGCAAAGTCGGCGATAAGTTCGAGATCATCGCGGGCGAACGCCGGTGGCGGGCGGCCAGGAAAGCTGGCATCCCCATGGTGCCCGTGGTGCTCAAAGAAGTCCCGGATGACCGGCTGCTGGAATTCGCCCTGGTCGAAAACATCCAGCGCCAAGAGCTCAATCCCATTGAAGAAGCCAAGGCATTCTGGCAACTGGGCGAGCATTTGAGGTTGACTCAAGAGCAGGTGGCGGACCGCGTCGCCAAAAGCCGATCGCAGGTCGCCAATACGCTACGGCTGCTTCGCCTTCCTTCGGCCATCCAGGAGTATGTGGCAATCGGCAAGATCACCACAGGACATGCAAAAGTGCTGATGGGTCTGCCGGATCCATTGTTCATGGAGCAGATGGCCCAGGTTGTCATTCAGGAACAACTCAGTGTCCGGGCACTGGAATCCAAGCTTCAGCACTTGAGCCGGGGAGACAGGCACAAGGGCAGGAAAAAGCATCCCCATGCAGTCTTCATCAAAGCCGCCGCAGAAGAATTGACCCTGGCCTGGTCCACCAAAGTGGAGATCAAGGCCAAGGGCAAGGGTGGCGTCGTCATGCTCCATTACGGCAGCGAAGGGGAGCTGGACAGGCTTTTTGAAGCCATGAAGCAAGGGCCCAGGAAGAAGTAGCAAAGCAGTCTCAGAAGCGGAAGGCGAGGTTCGGCCATGTCCTGGTTCATCAAGAAACGCCAACAGAAGACTGCTGTCGAGGCCAAGACCGTCCGGGTGCCAGAGGGCCTTTGGATCAAGTGCGACAACTGCAGGGAACTCATCTACCGCGCCGAGCTGGTGAACACCAATAACGTCTGTCCCAAATGCGGATACCACTTCCGCATCGGCGTGGAAGAACGCCTGGCGAACCTCGTAGATGAAGGCTGGATCAGGCTCTTCTCAGAGCTGCGTTCCGCCGACCCTTTGAATTTCGTGGCCTCGAAAGCCTACGTCGATCAGCTAAAAAAGCTCGAAGACGCCGGTCAAACCGAGGACGCAGTCGTGATCGTGGAAGGTACCGTTTCGGGCCACCCCGTGGTGATGGGCGTCATGAATTTCGATTTCCTGGCGGCCTCCATGGGCAGTGTCGTGGGGGAAAAATTAAAGCTGGGGGCCGAGCGGGCCCTCGCCAAGAAATGCGCCTATATCATCGTCAGTTGCTCCGGCGGCGCGCGCATGCAAGAGGGGACGCTGTCCCTGATGCAAATGGCAAAAGTCAGCGCGGCCCTGGCCAAACTGGACAAGGCGGGGCTGCCCTATTTCTCCATTCTCACGGACCCAACAACCGGAGGGGTCTCGGCGAGTTATGCCATGCTCGGAGATCTGAACATCGCTGAGCCCAAGGCCCTCATTGGGTTCGCGGGCCCTCGGGTCATCGAGCAGACCATCAAGCAAAGCTTGCCCGAAGGGTTCCAGCGTTCTGAATTCCTGCTGGCCCACGGCATGGTGGACAAGGTCGTTTCCCGGGATCAACTCAAGGAGTTTGTGGCCTCATGTCTCGCATGGATGCTCCCGACCGGCGCCTGAACGCCGACCCAAGCCCGGCACCAGAACCCGTGGAATCCGAACGCACTGATCCGGAGCGTATGGGTCCCGATGACGCTCATTGGCGGCGGGCCAGGGACTGGCCTCATCTCGAAAAACTGAATAAACGCGCCCATTGGGGCATCAAGAAAGGCTTGGGGAACACGACCGCGTTGCTGGAAGCCCTGGGACGTCCAGACCGCAGCTTTCCTGTCGTTCTGATCGCAGGAACCAACGGCAAAGGCAGCGTTGGCGCGCTTTTGGCCAACGCCATGAGATCGGCAGGCAGCATCGTGGGTTGGTATACATCGCCGCACTTGGTGTCGCCCCTGGAGCGCATTTGGACCGACGGCCAGCACATTGGCGCAGGCGCCTTGGATCTGCTGCTGAACGAAGCCTTCGAGGCCGAGCGTGATGAAGGTCTTGAGGCCACCTATTTCGAGATGATGACCG
The DNA here is from genome assembly GCA_025358435.1 of Holophagaceae bacterium. Classification (GTDB taxonomy): domain Bacteria; phylum Acidobacteriota; class Holophagae; order Holophagales; family Holophagaceae; genus JANXPB01. Next base: position 14,711 of record JANYJQ010000034.1, on the reverse strand, counting down.
TGGCGGCTTTTTCTGCCTTTCGCATGACTGGCGTGGAGCTGGCGATCGTGGAGGTCGGGCTGGGCGGCCGATGGGACGCCACCAACGCCTGCGAACCCATGCTGTCGGTGCTTACCAATGTGGGTTTGGAGCATCAGCAATACTTGGGCGACACCCTCGAGGCCATCGGCAGGGAAAAGCTCTGCATCGCCCGAGATGGCCACACTCTGGTGGTGGGACAGGACCTGAAGCCCGATTGGCTCTGGCCATTGATGGAATGCCGCCCCGCCATCTTCCCGGCCCCATCTTTATCACCTTCGACCATCGCCTGGGATCATTCGGTGGTGAATGGGCACCGTTTGAATCTTGCCGGGGCCCACCAGGTGAAAAACCTGGCAACGGCCCTCGAAGTGATGCGCCACCTCCGCTGCCTGGGATTTCCCATTCCCGATGCCGCCCTGTGGAAAGGCATTGAGGAAACCCAATGGCCAGGCCGTCTTTGGAAGGTGCCGGGCCTGGATGATGTCTGGATGGATGGCGCCCATAATCCTGATGGAGCCAAGGTGTTGGCTGATCATGCCGTTGCATGCGACGTGCACCCAGCTCTTTTTTTTGGTGCCATGAAAGACAAGGATCTGATGGCGATGAAATCCCAACTGGAACGCATGGCCCCCCGTTCCATAACCGGCATCGTAGGCCATGGTGATCGCTGGGCCAACGCAGAACAGCTCCGCTCGGTATTCGGCAATGAGCTTGCCGTCATGGACATCCAGCAGGTCGCTGACCGTCTGAAAGAAAAGGACGAAGGAACACGGCTGGTGACGGGATCTCTTTACCTGCTCGGTGGCCTCCTTGGCGCATTGCGCATCTTCCCGGCTGCATGAGCACCCATTCATCCAAAGCCCTGACTCTGTCATTGGCTGCGAACATTGGCATCGCCATTTCCAAATTCGTAGTCTTCGGCCTCACCCATTCCAGCGCCATGCTTACAGAAGCCATTCACAGCGCGGCTGACTGCAGCAACCAGCTCCTGCTTTTCATTGGAATGCGTAAGGGCCAGAAACCAGCAACGGCGGAGCACCCCCTGGGCCAAGGGCAAGCCGCCTTTGTGGCGAGTTTCCTCGTGGCACTATTGCTCTTCTCCGTTGGCGGTATCTATTCGGTGGTGGAAGGCATCCATAAAATCCGCCACCCCGAGGCGCCCCATGATCTGGGCTGGGCCATTGGGCTGTTGGTTTTCGCTTTCTTGCTCGAAGGCATCTCCATGAGGGGTGCGCTCCAAGCAGCCAAGGCCGAACGAGGTCGAAAATCCCTGTGGCGCTACATGCGGGAAAGCAGCGCCACGGAGCTGATCGTGGTGCTCGCCGAAGATGCCGCCGCGCTCGCGGGCTTGGGCCTCGCGCTCGGCGCTGTGCTATTGACATGGACCACAGGAAACCCGATTTGGGATGGCATCGGCAGTCTTCTCATCGGCCTGCTGCTCGTGGCTGTGGCTCTTTTCGTCGGCACTGAAGTGACCAGCTTGCTGATGAACGAAGCTCCACCCTTGGCTCTTCGCGCCGCTATTCGCGCTGCGGTAAGCGATGATCCGGAAGTCGAAGCCACGCTGAATCTCATCGCCGTCGTCATCGGTAGCGGGCGGCTGATGGTAGCCCTGCAGATCCGTTTCAAGGATCAGCCCAGCGGTCACGCTTTGGTGGAGGCGATCAACGCGCTGGAGGTGCGCCTGAAAGCTCGGTTCCCGCAGATCCAGCACCTGTTCGTGGAACCAGACGAAGATTAGATTTAAGCTTCTTTGAAATAGCTTGGACCAGGGATGCAACATGCAGAGGCGGACTCGCATCGGAGTATTTGAACTTGCCCCGTCCTGGCGGACCAGCCGACTAGGAAACTGCTTTTGTGCCTTGGATGGTGTTCAACCCAAGCACTGTGGTGCGCTCCGATGCCCAAGCTGGTGGTGGGAACAAGGACCCAGGCGCCTCCTTACGAGTATTCCGATGAGAAGGGCCGGCTGACTGGCTATTGCGTGGAGGTGCTTCAAGCCTGCGCTGAAAACCAAGGATTGGACCTGGAATTCCGGCGCTTCTCGAACACCCAGATCTGGGAAGCCATGGACCGCGGAGAGCTGGATCTTGCCAGCGCGGCCATCTATTCGGAGGACCGTATCCAGACAGTCGACTTCTCTGTTCCATTGGCTTACGTGCCCTATGTCCTCCTGGTGCGAAAGGGAACAACCGGGGTCCGGTCCGAACGCGATCTCGAGGGCAAGGAACTGCTTGTGGTGGAGCGCAGCGCCATGTTGAGTTATGCGATAGCCCGAAACCTCAGGCACCGCAGCATCCCTGACTATGAAAAAGGGCTTGTGGGCCTTGCGGAAGGAAAGGGGGATGCCATCCTGGTGCCCAAGTTCACTTGGCTGTATCTCTCGAAAACACTCCCGCTTTCCCGTCTGCAGGCGGTTTCCACGGAGATCTATCCCGAACGCATCTGCTTCGCCGTCCGCAAAGGCCAGTCAACCCTGCTTGCCAAACTGAACGAAGCTGTCTTCCAACTGAAGAGCAGTGGCAGGCTGGACGAAATCTACGATCGGCACCTGGGAAGCCTTGAGCAGTCTCAACTCCCATTCAAGCGGGCCGCGAGCAAGATGGCGGTGGTCATGGTTCCAGCCTTGCTGTTGCTTGTTTTATTCGCGCAGGTGATCTGGACATTCTCCCTGCGGCGTCTGGTGAAGCAACGGACCTCGGAGCTGCGCCTGCAACTCGGGAAAAGGGAAGAAGCCGAGAATGAACTGGAATCCACCATCGAGCGCCTTAGTAAAGCTCTCAAGGAGGTCAAACAGCTCTCTGGATTGTTGCCGATTTGTGCCAGCTGTAAAAAAATCCGTGATAGCCGGGGCAGCTGGCAGCCTCTCGAAGCCTATATCAGCGCTAAATCCGAAGCCACCTTCAGCCATGGGATATGCCCGGAGTGCAGCCAGAAGTTGTACCCCGAATATCACGCTGGGGAACACGGGAAAGACGCCGAATCGCAGTGGGTGCTTAAGTCCCAAGCTTCGCAAGGATCTCTTTTGCCAGGTCCGTCAGGCTGGGATCCCGGGCGCCCATGATGAGCACCAGGTCACCTGCCCGGGCTTCACGCACCACGGCCTCCACCAAGACCTCGCGACTGTTCGCGAAGGTCGCGGCGCATCCCTTTTCCCGCAGATCCGCCACCAGATCCGCGCTGGAGATATCCCTGGTGGCGGTTCCGCCTGCGTAGAAAGCCTCAAGCATCCAGAGCTGATCAGCCGAGGTCAATTCGGTTGTGAAGGTTTCGGTCAATTCTGCACGCAGGAACCGTAAGGGACCGAATCCGTGGGGTTGGAAGACCGCCAGCACACGCTCTGCTCGCAGATGCGCCGTGCGGAGAGACGCGGCGATCTTGGCGGGGTTGTGGCCGAAATCGTCCACCACCGTGATCCCCTTTGATTCCCCCAGGACTTGGAAGCGTCGGCAGACGCCTTTGAAATCTCGCAAGGGCGCGACCAGATCTCCTAAAGGCACACCCAACGCATGGCACGCCGCAATAGCGGCCAGAGCATTCTCCACGTTGTGAAGGCCGGGTACATGCAGCTCGAAGCTGATGCCATCGACGCTGAAGCGGGAGGAACTGGGTCCGGTCTCCACCTGCTCTGCCCGCACCTGGGCCCCACCGCCGAAGCCAAAGACTATGGCCCCATTGCGGAATTCCGAAAGGTTTTCAGCCTCACCCACCACCAAGGATTCACGGACGTTCTGCACGAAGACTTGGAACATTCCGGCCACCACATCTTCATCCTTATGGTCCTTCTGAAGATTCAGAATCACACCGGTCGCTGGGTGGTAGCGCACCACGCTGCCATCGCTTTCATCGGCCTCGATGACCAGTAGATCCGATGCGCCCGCCCAAGCGTTGCCGATGAGCCCTTCGGCCTGCAGGACGCGAAGGTCCCCGCCGGTGATCACGCTGGGGTCCCGGCTAGCTCCCCGCAGCAGCTCGAAAATCATGGCGGTGGTCGTGGACTTTCCGCTGGTTCCGGTGACCGCCACAGTGCGGTGGGTGGCCGCGAAATGGGCAAGTAATTCCGAACGGTGCAGCACAGGCACGCCTTGGGCAAGGGCCGCAGCCACATCCGGGACTGTGTCCTCCACTGCGGTTGAGACTATAAGTGCAGCGCAGTCGCCTTTCAGCCCGCTTCCGTCCTGGGGGTCGATTTTCACACCAAGGGCATCTAATTTCTGGCGGCTATCTTGCTGTTGATCCCGGTCGAAGGCCCTATCGCTACCGCTCGCCTGGCCGCCTTTCATCACAACAAACTGTGCCAGAGCGCTCATGCCGCTCCCCGCCACGCCTGCGAAATGCAAACGGCCCAGCCCCAGGCCATCCGCCAGATCTCTCTCGGCGACGACCAGGGCATCACCCTCGCGAAGTTGATCGAAGAGAGCCGAAACATCCCAGTTCGACAGACGGATGCACCCGTGGGAAACCGGCTGTCCCAACCAGGCTTCCTGGTTCGTGCCGTGGAGGTAAATCGTGCGGTCCCTGGAGTCCCGCCCCGGTCCCAGATTGGTGCCTTTTTCCAAGCCTTCCAGCGTGAGCACGCGGGTCAGGATCAAGTCCTCATCCCGCGCCTCTCCGCGCCAGACATCTCCTGTGGAGACCCGGCTGCGGAAAACGGTGCCGAGTTCGGCGCCCTTGCCAATGCGAGTGTGGATGAAGTGCCAGCCCACGGGTGTGCGAAAAGAGCCTTCCTCGCAGCCCAGCCCATTGGCCGCTGTCGAGATGGTGAACACGGCGCTCAGCGTGCCGCCTTTCAGGAAACCCAACTGTTGGCGAAAGGGGTCCACGACAACAAGGGAATCCGGCAATTCGCTGAATGGCGAAGTCGGGCGCCTTAACGCCTCCAGGGCCAAGGCCCTGAAGCGCGCGGCTAGAACAGGATCGAAAGGCGGCAGGTTCATTCGATAATGATCCAATGATATTGAGGTTTCCGGATCGGTTGCGGTTCCGCCTCGTTGGTACGGTCTTAGAGCGTGTCTTAGAATTCCCCCGCGCCGCGCTGGGAGCGCCGGGCGAGCGGGGCAGATGTCGGTATGTCTTGCGTATCGGCAGGGCCGATACCAAGAAGGCAGCCGACCACGGCATATCGGCCATACGCCACGGGAGGCTAACGCAGCCCCGAGAAGCCCGCCGCCCCAGCCCGAAGGGATGGGGCCAGCCGCGCGCATCGCGACGTCACGGGCCTTGTGCGTATGATCTATACGCCGCTGCGGCCCCTTCCTTACGCTGCATCGCGGCTGACCTCCGTCGCGGCACCGGGGAAATTTAAGACACGCTCTGTGAGGTGCGCAACGGGCTGGCCACTGCGTAGCGCCCCATGACGCTTCGTGACGCTGGACACAATGGACCCGGCCCATCCTGGGATCACTCTTTAGGAGAGGTTGATATGTTGGCGCCCTATGAGTCCCTCCTCCTTGATGCCATCCGTAGCTTGCCGATTGGGCGACAGGAAGCGCTGACCAGGTCATGCCTCGAGCTTTTAAAGCTCACAGCCCATCACGAAAACTGCCCCGGCATCGGAGTGGATGGATATCCCTGCATGTACCCTCACGACACCTGCGAGCACTGCCAGGAACTGGTGAGCACCTTCGTGGCATTGGGCCGTTGATTCAAAATATAAGGATTCCCGGCCGAGTGTGGTGAACTTGAACCTGCCTCCGGGCCCTTTTGGAAGGTTGAGATGCTGGAGCCACATGAAGCCCTCCTGCTTGACGCGCTCCGTGGCTTGCCGGCCGAGCGGCAGCAAGCACTGGCCCGATCCTGCATCGAGCTGCTGACGCTCACGGCCCATCACGAAAACTGCCCTGGCATCGGGGTGGATGGCTTTCCCTGCATGTACCCCCAAGATACCTGCGAGAACTGCCATGCCCTGGTGAATGCTTTCGTGGCGCTGGGTCGCTAGATTCAGATTTAATGAATCTGAAATACCAAATTATGCCAGAGCTATGACAAGGCCATGACAGTGCCTGCGATCAAGGCTCAAGCCATTGTGACTCCCTGCACAGACCCTAAGCATGAACCTTGAATAGCACCGGAGAACTGCTATGGCGATGCCCACCTCGACTCGACCAAAACCCTTATTAGAGGCTGAATATTGCAAGGGCTGCCTGAGGTGCATCGATTCCTGCGCCAAGGACTGCATCACCCAAGGTGAACATGTCCATCCAGGCACAGGGATGATTCCTGTGATCCTGGATCTGGAGAATTGCAATGGTTGCCAGCTATGCATTCAGGCCTGCCCCGAACCCTATGGCTTGAGGCCGCAGGTTGTGCCGGAATCGGGCAGTGGCGAGTTTGAGCTGGAAGATCCAGCCTCACTCTTCGGCCCCAGAGCCTCGCATTTACAGGAGCCCGTGGACCACCCCGGGAGGGAAGTGCCGATTTCGGCCCGTCAACCCCTGATGCTGAAGGGCACTTATGCTTCGGCCATCGGGGCGATCCTGGCGGGTTGCCGCCACGTCTTTGGCTACCCCATCACGCCTTCCACCGAAGGGGCGGAGCTCATGGCCAAAATCCTGCCGAAGCTTGATGGCGCTTTCGTGCAGGCGGTTAGCGAGGTCGCCACGGTGAACATGATGTACGGCTGCGCGGGCGCCGGGTTGCCTTGTATGACCTTCACCAGCAGCCCTGGCTTCAGCCTGATGCTGGAGGGCATCAGCTACATGATCGGCGCGGAGCTGCCGGGCGTTTTCGTGAACATCATGCGGGGCGGACCGGGACTCGGAAACATCGCGCCCGAGCAGGCCGATATCAAGTTAGCTTGCCGCGGCCTCGGCCATGGGAATACCCAAGGCATCGTGCTGGCGCCAGCCACCCCCCAGGAAATGCTTGATCTGACGCGCCTCGCCTTTGACTTAAGTTTCCGCTACCGCAACCCCGTGGTGATTCTTGGGGATGGCTACCTGGGTCAAATGGCCGGAGTGGTACGCCTGCCGGACACCCTCACTCAACCGGGTCTGCCCGCTTGGGCGGTTTGGGGTGATCAGGAACACCGGCGCAATCTCATCAGTTCCATCCTCATCACCGAAGTTGATCTTGAGGCTCACAACATCCACCTGAATGCGAAATACGCCGAGATCGAGAAGCAAGAACAGCGGGCCGAGCTTTACCGATGTGAGGACGCTGACATCATCCTGGTGGCCTGCAACACCCCTGCCGGCACGGCCAAGGGCGCCGTGGAGGCCATGCGCGCCGAAGGTATGAAGGTGGGACTCTTCCGCCCCATCACGCTCTGGCCCTTCCCGATCGACGCATTCAAGCCGCTGCTGTCCCATGCGAAGCGGATCGTCGTGGTGGAGGCCAGTCCCGGACAGCTGCAGGACGAGCTCCGTCTCGCCCTCAGCAAGGCCGATCTGGATCATCCGCCCATTTCATCCGTGCAGCGCTATGGCGGCAAGCTGCCGGAGCAGGTTGAGATCGAGGCCCGGATCCTGAAGGATTTCCAGCTCATGAAGGACGCCCGGATGATGGAAGAGGTGAAGGCATGAGCGTCATTTATGATCACTTTGAACGCCACTCCCACGGCGAAGGCCTGAAGGGCCGGACGACCCACTACTGCCCCGGCTGCGGCCATGGGCTGGTCCACCGTGATCTCGCCGAAGTCATCGAAGCCCTGGGAATCCAGGATCAGACTGTGTTGGTAAGTCCCGTGGGTTGCTCGGTCTTCGCATACTACTACTTCGATGTGGGCAACACCCAAGCCGCCCATGGACGGGCCCCGGCTGTGGCGATCGGCCACAAACGCGCCAATCCCAACAGCATCGTCATCAGTTATCAGGGCGACGGCGATCTGGCCTCCATCGGCCTGGCGGAAACCATCTCCACCGCCCAGATGGGCATTCCCATCACGGTCATCTTCATCAACAACGCCATCTATGGCATGACCGGCGGCCAGCTCGCGCCTACTACACTAATGGGGCAGAAGACGAGCACCAGCCCTGAAGGCCGCACCACCGACATGGGCATGCCCTTGCGGATGGCGGAACTGATCGCCCAGTTGGACGGCCCGGTCTACGTGGAGCGCGTGGCGCTCTACGACACCAAGCACCGGATCAAGGCCAAGAAGGCCATCGAAAAAGCTCTGCGCATCCAGGTCGAGGGAAGAGGCTATTCCTTCATCGAAATCCTCTCAGAGTGCCCCACCCACCTGAAAATGAATCCCACGGAAACCGAGGCTTGGGTTAAGGAATGTATGGAACCAGTCTTTCCACTCGGCGTCAAAAAAGACATCGTGGTGGAGCCCTGGTGGGACGCGGCCCAGACACCCAATTTCGACCCCGATAAAGTGCTGGCCGTCATGGGCGCTGATCAGGAAGCACCTACGCGCCATGCCAAAGGTTTCCCACTCCACCTGGGCGGCCAGGACATCAGTTTCAAGCTGGCGGGTTCCGGTGGCGATGGCGCGCAAACCGCTGCTCTGCTTCTAGCGCGTACGGCCATCAACGAGGGCTTCGACGCAACCAATATTCCGAGCTATGGCCCAGAAAGCCGCGGCGGCACTTCCTACGCGGATGTCCACATCGCCGAGCACGAAGTCCTGAATCCCGCCGCACCGAATCCAATGGTGTTGGTGGCCTTCAATGCGCCCAGTCTGACGAAATTCGCGCCCACGGTGCGTGAAGGCGGCGTGATCATCTACGATTCCACGGTGATCGAAGACCTATCAACCCTGCCGCCCCTGGCCCCAGGCATCAGGATGGTGGGCGTGCCGCTTACCCAGTTGGCCATGGGACTGGAAAGGCCCATGGTGAAAAACATCGTGGCCCTGGGCGCCATCCAGGCTGTCACTCAAGTTTTCCCCCCGGAAACCTTCCTTTCCACCATACGCATGGTGCTGAAAGACAAGCCGGCCCTGCTGCCGCTCAATGAGGCGGCTTTCGCCGCGGGCTTGCGACACGCGACATTGACTCCCGCATGAATCGAGTGGCAGGCAACGTGGGTTTCCTTCACGAGGGGGCCTGCTATGACCTGCTGACCCGGGCGGGCTTACATCCGCCACCGCACGGATGGCTGGGGGAATCATTGCCTTTCACACCCGGAGAATCCGTGGTGATGAAGGGAATCGCGGAAGGCCTGTGGCATAAGAGTGAACTAGGCGCAGTGCGGTTCCTTTCGTATGAGAGCAAACCACTGAAGCTCGCCGCCAAGGAGATTCAGGCCCGGGTGGAAGCGGAAGGCTTTCCGTGGATCGGCGCCCTGGTCTGCGAGCGCATTCGAATGGCCACTTCCCCGGGGTTGCCCACGGAAGGATTCGCGTCGCTGACCAAGGGCGAGGGCGGCTGGACGCTGGTGCTCGGTCTCGGAGGCATGCAGGCGAACGCGCTCGGCGCCCTCGCACCGCCTTTGCGTTGGCCCTTGGCCTTTGTGAAACCCGTTGTGGCTTTGCAAGAACTGGAGACTCATTTATTGGGCCAGGTCTGGCTTGGCACGCTGCGTGGCACTAAAGCCCTCACTTCACGGCCTCAGCTTTTGGCTTTCCTGAAAGGTCTTTGGGCCGCCGCAGAATTGGCTGAAGCCGAAGGTCTGGATTTGCTGGAACTCAATCCTGTGGCCTTGGATCTCAACGGTGATCCGCGCCCCCTGGACGGCGTGGGCCAAGGCACTTCGCCAAGACAGGAACGACCGTCTCCACCGACGGGTTTCCTGCAATCGCTGAAGGCGCCCAAGCGCATCGCCGTGGCTGGGGTCTCCAGCAAACCCGATGGCGCGGGCCGCATCATCATCGAGAACCTGCGAGAAGCGCATTTTCATGAGGGTGATCTCCTCATCCTGCGTCCGGGCGAAACGCGATTCCTGGAACTTCCTTGTGTGTCCGATGTCGGGACTTTGCTGCGGGCGCCCGTGGACTTGCTGGTGTTGGCGTTGCCCGCCGCGGTCGCGTTGGGAATTGTCGAAGCCTTGATTGTTCAGGGCGGTGGAGCTTCAGTGGTGGCGCTCGTCGCCGGGGGACTGGGCGATGGCGCGGACACCGATGGACTGGGCGAACGGCTCAAACGAACGTTGAATGAAGCCCGCCGCGAGGGCCGCTGGACACCTGCTTTGCTCGGCCCCAATTTTTTGGGACACGTGGTTCCCGCCAAGGGGATCAATACCACCTTTATTCCAGGCGATAAATGGACACCACCTGTTGGCGGCGGTTCCCTCGCGCTCCTGAGCCAAAGCGGGGCCTTTCTTTTAAGCCGGATCTCCGGCAATCCGCAATTGCGATTGGGTTTGGCCGTGGCTCTTGGAAATCAATTGGATCTGCGCCTGCCGGACCTGCTCCATGAACTTGAAAGCGACCCGGAAATCCGATCAGTGGCGGCCTATGTCGAAGGCTTCGCGCCGGGTGATCTGGAAGCCACCGCCTTCATCGCGGCCCGTATGAAGCAGGCCGGGCGGCCACTGTTGATCTACCGGGCTGGCCGCACTGAAATCGGGCTCGCGGCCGCCGCCAGCCATACCGGAGCCTTGGCTGGCGACCGCGATTTGGAGAAGGCCCTGCTCACCCGGGCGGGCGTCAAGATTGCACCCACCATCGCCGCCTTCGATGCTGGGCTTGCCTGGCTGGGGGCGTTTCCAGGCCTGGAGTCCGGCCCGGTGGCGGTGCTTACCAACGCAGGGTTTGAAAGTGTTGCGGCGGGAGACCTGATGGGTGGCGCATTTCCGCCTGCTGCCTTTAGCGAAACCGAGGTCTGTTCACTTCGTGAAATCCTTCGAGCCCACGGATTGGATAACCTTGTGTCGCCGAACCTCCCGCTGGATATCACGCCGATGGCCGATGAAGCCGCCTATCGCGTCATCCATGAGCTGATTCTCAACGGCGAGGCCAAGGTGCTGGTGGTGGGCCTGGTGCCCTTCACGCGCAAGCTTGAGCTGGAAGATTTTGAAAGGGCCACGGCTTTCGCCCGCGATCTGAAAGCCAAGGCGGAGCAGCAAGGCAAAGCCGTTGCCCTAGTGGTGGACGCGGGTCCTTCCTACGATTCCATGCGCAAAGCCCTTGCGACTTGCGGTCTGCCTGTTTTCACTCGCATGGAAGAAGCGCTGGAAGGGCTGAATGTGCTGGGCTAACGAGGGGTATTTTGGTTCACTTCAACCACCATCAGGTCATCATTCAAGGGATTCCCATGCGATCCGTCTTCCTTTCCGCCCTGGTGGCCTTTGCGGTTCCGGCCCTCATGGCTCAGGCACCCATGAAAGAGTTTCCTTACCTTACGGGTCTTCCCAGCTATGAGGTGAGTGAGGCCGATTCGGTGGATCAGGAATTCAACGAGTACAAGTTTTTCGACGGTAAGCAGTGGCAGAAGGTGGAAGGTCGTTATTGGAAGCGCGCCCATAGCCTGAAGTCCGAGGCCAAGGCTGCGAGCCCCCTCCAGATATTTCGCAACTATGCCAATGCCATCAAGGCTGCGGGCGGTACCGTGCTCTTCCAGGGTGAGCCGCCCGATGGTGGGGACTACTACTCTTGCTACGCCGTGCTGACGGGCAAACTCGCCAAGGGGGACAAACAGGTTTGGGTGCTCATCAATCCATGCAACGACGGGAATGACTACAACCTTTTTGCCATCGAAGTGCGGAACATGCGCCAGGATGTGGTCGCCAAGGATTTGCTGGATGCCATCCGGGCCCAGGGTTACGTGGCGCTGGATGTGCATTTCGACACCAGCAAGGCCACCATCAAGCCGGAAAGCCTGCCGCTTTTGGATCAAGTCGTAGCCATGCTGAATAGCTCTGCGGGCCTGAAGTTGAGCGTCGAAGGCCACACGGACAACAAGGGTGTCGATGCCGAGAATCAGAAATTGAGCGAGGGACGCGCCAGGGCCGTCATGACCCACCTGATCACCAAGGGCATTCCAGCTGCGCGCCTTGGTTCTTTGGGTTTCGGCGCCTCCAAGCCCGTGGCCGATAATCGCACTGAAGAAGGCCGGGCCAAGAATCGGCGGGTGGAATTGGTCAAGAAATAGTGCGCCGTCACAATCAGGATCTACATCAGTAGATAACGATTAAAAATGCGCTTTGCCGCGGCTGGATCCAATAGTTCGTCTATGGCAGGTACGAACCCGAATTCCTCTTTTTCGGCGTGTGAACAGAGCTCGGTCACGAAGGCATTGCACTTGGCACGGAAGCCTTCCCATTCGCCTCGGGTCAAACCATCGGGAGAGTCCAAGGCTTTCTCCACCAGGGGTCTGATTTCCTCGACCAGATCAAGGATGACCTGATGGTCATCCAGAAGCAGCTCGACCATGTCCGCACCACCCTCTCCGGAGTACAAGGGAAAAAGCTCCTGCTCCTCTATTGCGAAATGATTCGGGACCTCGGTTCGGAGAGCACCCTTCAAATCGCTGAGCACCCGCCGGGCTTCCGGGCCTTGCCAATCGGGCATGTTTTCCATGCGATAGGACTGCATGAGCTTCGCCAGTCGGGTCAGCAGGGAGGTCACTTCCTGGTGCTCCCTGGAGAGGCGTCTGCTGATCTCGAATTGAAGGTCCATGCAAAGTCCCCCGGTTCAAATTCCATCGATCGGATTTTAATTATTTGTGAGTTATTTGAGATAAATAATATTTATGCGATTTAATCGCGCTCGGGCTCCATATAGGTCAAGAATTTCAGACGCCAAGGCTCCGTTATTGGCACCGAATGCATGGTATCCAATGAAACCATCACCACCACAATCCGTTCACGAAACCGCCTTTGGCCCTCACATTCCACAATGACATCGAGGGTCATGGAACTGGTGCCTATGCGGGCTACCGAAAGCAGGAAATCCAGCATGTCCCCATGGCGGCTGGGAGTGATGAAATTCACGTCAAGGTGCACGGCGGGGATTCCCAACCGGTGTTCCTCGTGGAGAGCCCAGAAACTGACGCCGAGACCTTGATTGAACCAATCCTCAACCGCCTCGACACACAATTCGATGTACCGCGGATAGAACACGATGCCTGCGGGATCGCAATGGGCGAAACGGATCAATTTCTGGCAACGGAAGATCATGATTGCGCCTCCAGCGGAATGCTTATGACGAATATCACATATTCACCTTTTGGGCCATTAATCAACGATACAACGTTGACAGTAAAAAGATAGTACGGTATTGTTTATTATAATAAATATAAATTATCATTAAATCCTTATGATACAGATCATTCATTGAATTCAATTTCAGTTATAAGTGGCCGTCGCGATTTCCGTTTTGACTTCGGGTAGGCAATGAATCCTATTTTTTAAATCTGTGAAATAACTCGAACTTAGAAAGTTGAAAGGGAGACGGCCGTTGAGCAATTCTATCGAGGCACCACACCGCTGGATGATGGCAACACCAGGTGAACCGTTGCGGAAAACCAGCTTCGACCCCTTTCCTCCGGTCGGTGGGGAAGTGGTGGTCGAGGTGGCCGGATGTGGAGTGTGCCACACGGATCTCGGCTTCTTTTATGACGGTGTGCGCGTCAACCACGAACTGCCTTTGGCTCTGGGCCACGAGATCAGTGGGCGAGTGGTGGCCGTGGGGGAAGGCGCCGCAACCTGGCTCGGCAAAGCCGTGATCATCCCGGCGGTGATCCCTTGCGGGGAATGCGAGTTGTGCCAGTCCGGACACGGCACGATCTGCCGCCGTCAAAGGATGCCGGGCAATGACATCCAGGGGGGGTTCGCCACCCATATCATCGTCCCGGCGCGCGGCCTTTGCCCTGTGGACGAAGCCCGGCTCGCGGCTGCGGGCCTGCAATTGGCAGATGTTTCCGTGGTGGCCGACGCAGTGACTACGCCTTACCAGGCAGTTACGCAGGCGGGGGTCCAGCCCGGTGATTTCGCCGTCGTGGTGGGTGCCGGCGGAGTCGGTGGCTACGCAGTTCAAATCGCCCACGCCTTTGGCGCAACCGTGGTAGCGCTCGATGTGGATCAGGCGAAGCTCGATCACATCGCCCAACATGGAGCAGCCCAGACCTTCAATGTCCGCAACCTCCAGGGTCGCGAGCTGAAAAAGGCGATCCAGGAATTCGCCAAGAAAAATGGCCAGCCTGAGACTCAATGGAAAATTTTCGAGTGTTCAGGAACCGCCGCCGGCCAGGAAACGGCCTACGGGCTGATCAACCATGGCGCGACCCTTTCCGTGGTGGGCTTCACCATGGACAAGATCGAACTGCGCCTATCCAATCTGATGGCATTCCATGCCCGGGCCTTGGGGAACTGGGGTTGTTTGGCAGAGCTGTATCCCCAGGCCCTTGATCTGGTGCTCGACGGAAAGATCGATCTCGCCCCTTTCATCGAACGCCATCCCTTGAGCGAGATCAACGAGGTGTTCGCCGCTGCCCATGCCCACAAGCTGACCGGGCGGGCGATCCTCGTGCCTGGGGAGCTGCCATGACCGACAGTCCCCTTAGAGCCTGGCTGGAGAAGGATGGGTGCCTGTTGCGCCTGCGCCTGGCCCGTCCCAAGGCGAACATCGTGGATGCCGCCATGATCGGCGCGCTCCAAGGCGCCCTTGCCGAGCACCTGCCGAATCCCCATCTCCGCGCGGTGATCCTGGATGCCGAGGGGCGGCATTTCAGCTTTGGCGCCAGCGTGGAAGAGCACTTGCCGGAATCCTGCGCCAGGATGCTCCAACAGCTCCATGCCTTGATCCTTCAAATCCTCGAGTCTCCGGTCCCGTTCATGGTGGCGGTCCGGGGCCAATGCCTGGG
>JANYJQ010000063.1 GCA_025358435.1 Holophagaceae bacterium | reverse complement strand
CTGGTTCTCGGCGCCTCCCGCGCCGTTGTTGGTGGCCAAGTAGGCGAACGTCAGGTTCGCGCCGGGTGGGAGCGTTGGGCTGGGCGACGGAATATTGGTGATGGAAAGATCAGCGGTGGCCTGGGTGGCTGGGCTGCTGATCACAGGCACGTAATTCAACACGATATTGTCCAGGGCAACACCGTTGGGGGGTGTTGCTGCCACGCTGCCATCTTCGGTGTACTCGAAGCGAAGTTGGACGCTGCGCCCCACCATGCCGATTCCCGCGAATTTCATGCTGACGTGCTTATCGCCGCCGGAATTCCCCGACCAGGCCGACATGTCCTGGAAGTAACTACCGCTGCCGCTTCTCGGCAGGTGCTTGGGAAAGTGGTTGATGCCGCCCATCTGGATGCTTTCGGCGAACGATTCCGCAAGGACATTGCGGGCGACGTTCCCCGGCGTGAAATCTACCACCCGGGGGACAAGACCATCGTAGGCCGCAACCAGCTGGCTAGGCTCGTCTTCTGTGTTGTACTTGATGTCAAAATCGAGGGTCACGTAGGAGTGCACGCCCGCTGCAGGCGTCGGTACGACGACCGTCGGTGCAAGGAGCCGATTGGTCTTGTAGCCGATTCCGTTCGGATGGTAGGCCGCATTGGAAAGCGTGCCCATGAAAGTGTTGTTCACCGTCCAATTGGAGACTATGCCCACATTCTGGTTCGCCCATCCTGCGGGAAGGGAACCCAGGGCAGTGGCGTTGAAGTTCTCGTTGATGATTGCGGTGGCAACGCCGGGCGACCCGGTGGGCACCCTGAACGGCAGTTCGCTATCGCCTTGGGCGGTCTTCACGCTCAACACGAAATCGATGTAGGTCCCCGCCACGAACGAGGGATCAAGCTGGATGGAGAAGGGCGTGCTGTTCGCCGAGGTGGCTCCGGCCGCAGTGTTGGGATAGGCCGCGGCGCCGTTGAGAATCGTGATTCCAGGCGTCGTGGTGGAAAGGCTGCCCGTGATGCCGGTGAGCGTGGCCGCGCCCACGGCGGGATTGACCACGTAATTCCAGAGCGGAATGCTCACATCCAGGTATTCGCCGGGATCGAGATTCCCGTTAGCGCCGGAGATGACATTCAATTCGGTGAAAGCCTGGGTGGTCAGCCGCAAGGGAGCCACCAGATCCGTGTCGGGTCTGGCATCGTAATACGAATCGGGCGTGTTCATTTGCGATGAGGTGGGTTCGCCCTCGTCGTAGCGTGGGGCAACCGAATTGCCCGTGAAGAGCGAATGCAGCACACCTGCCTGGGCCACCGCCTGCTGGTAGTCGCCCATGTTGGGCTGGCTCGTGTCATTGCCATACCCCATGTGGAAAGGCCGGTCTGTGATTGGTGTGGGCGGCGTCCAGCTGACTCCGAAATCGGTGCTGGCGCTGTGCATGACTTCCGCGACATCCCCGGTGGCTCGATAGCCCTGGTCGTTGTAGCTGACATGGACGCGACCGCTGCCCTGGTCCACGGTCACCCAGGGATAGAACTGGGCCCCGTCATTTCCGGGATCACGATCCAGGAGCACCGCCGGTGAGAAGCTGGTCCCGCCATCGGTGGAGCGCTGGAAGGCGATATCACCGGTTCCGACGGGATTGTTCCTTTGATACACAACGTAGATGTTCCCGGAGGTCCTATCCACCGCCATGGAGGGCGAGGTGTTGATGCGGTCCACGCCGGGGATCTGATCCTCGGGACTGAAATCCGTGGTGATGAGGGTGGGAGCGCCCCAGGTGGCGCCGCCATCGCTGGAGACCGCAAAGCCCTCGTTCCGATTATTGGTGGCGGTGATGGTCCGCCATACGGCGTAGGTCTTGGTGGTGGCATTGGTGACCCCAGGCCCGAAGCGGGGCATGGAGGCCTGGGCGCTCGTGCCCGCCGGCGATGCGTAGATCGTGGCTGCCGGGGACCAGGTTACCCCGCCATCATCCGAAAAAGTCCCCATTATTGCTACGGGACTGGTGGTGAACTGGGACCAGGTGATGAGGATGCGGCCCGTATCGGGGTGCACATCCATGAATTCCTTGTCCGCCGTGAGGCCCACGCCGAAGGCAGGTGTCACTTCAAAGGGTCCTGCCCAGGCGGAGCCGGTTGCGTCCGAGACATGGATGCACAGCCCTTGGCGGCCATCGCTTGGGCGGAGGTAGATGGATGAATAGATGAACCGATTGTTCAGCTTGTCGTATTTGACTTCAGGATCACCGGAGACTTGTCCCCCGACGGGTGTTGGCAGGACGCCCCGCGTGGTGCCACCGATACCGGGGCCCACCAGAACTTCAGACCAGGTAAGGCCCCCGTCGATGGAGCGGGCGACACCGGAAAGGCTGGCAGGGCTGTAGGAAAAGCCCCTTGCATCGTTGTACCCCGCGATGAGCACCGTGCCTGCGGCGTTGATGGCGATGCTCGTCTCGGCCTGGCTGGCGTTGGCGGTGAGCGAGTGGACGATTTGATCTTTGCTCCCGGTCTGGCCGAGAACCGTGCTCATGGGCATGAGCATTCGCGGTTCAGCGATCTCCCTCACCGCCTGGAAGCCGGGAATGGAAGAATCTGGAATGGAAGAATCTGAAATTGAATCATCCAGCAGCTCTTGGGCCGGGGGTCTTGGTGACACGCCCGCTGCGATGGCACCCATGGCCGACATCTCCATTGCCATGCGTTCTTCGGTGGATTGCGGGGCCTTTTGCTGTAGCCGCATGATCTCGTGGAAGCTGCGAACCTTGGGAGGGGTTAGGCCATCGTCACGACGAGAGGTGCGGCTGGTCTGTGGTGTACGCTCCGACTCTTGTTCGGGCATGCGGAAATTGTTGGATTGGGCGGCGCCAGATGTAGGCAGACCACCAGCGATGATGATTGCAGGCAGCACGCCTGCGACGAGGCTTCGAAACATGATTGTCCTCCGGGGAGATTCCCAAGAATACCCCGCAATCCAGTGGGTAGAAGATGGAAAAATAAACGTAAGACCGGCGACACGAATACTGCGCTTCTGTTCTGTAAACCTGCCAGCAGAGGAAGGGTTGGGTGGATCTGGAGCGTCCTGCTCCAAAGTAAAAAAAAAGGGCCACCTCGCGGCGGCCCTTTTTTCAAGTTCTTGCGGGCCTACCAGTTCAAATTCAGCCGGTAGTTGTTCGCGTTGAAGACGCCGATCGGAGCCCGCACCACCACGTAGTAGTAGAGGGGTGCCACGCCGTTGTTGCGGACGGATGCGGTGTTCACCACGCCTCCCGAGCGCGTGCTCTGGGCCACGATTCCTGGCTCCACTTCTACAATCACCACAGGCCCCATACGGCCCTCGGTGGTCAGCCCCCAGTCACAAGGCTGAACAACCTCGTTGGCAATGACACCTAGAACACCTTCACGCCGAGCGCGCCTTCGGGGGGTTTCGAATCGCTGATCTGGATACGGCCCTGAAGGTCGGTCCATTGATAGATGGGGCTCTTCTTGACGGTGGCCACCTGCTCGACGGCGGGGACAATATTTTCATCCACCTCAAAC
>JANYJQ010000057.1 GCA_025358435.1 Holophagaceae bacterium | reverse complement strand
GCTTAAAGGCAATCCAACCCCCGTGCAGGTGCGGGAGGTACTGCGCACCTGGAAACCCGAGCCCCAGCAACTCGGCCTGCCCTCGGCCCCGCTCTTTCCCATCCGGATCCACGATGCCGAAGACCGGCCCCAGGTGCGGCGGGACGTGGAATGCGATGGCGGCATGAGCGTGCATGTGGGCCGCATCCGGCCCTGCCCGCTGCTGGGCATCAAGTTCTCGCTGATGGGCCACAACACGGAACGCGGTGCCGCGGGCGGGAGCATCCTCAACGCTGAACTGGCCCACGCCAAAGGTCTGCTGTGACACCTCTGGTTATGAAATTTGGTGGCAGCAGCGTTGCCGACGCTGCGTGCATGAGACAGGTTTCGGGTCTCGTCCGTGATGCCCTGCCCAACTCGCCATTGGTGGTGCTTTCCGCGATGGGCAAAACGACGAACGGGCTCTTCACTGCTGCGACTGCCGCGGAGCGCGGTGATCTCCCCGCCGCATTGGGTCAATTGAAGGAGCTGATCCAGGACCATCGTCGTTCGGCCGAAGACTTGTTCGATGACGCGGTACCGGATGACCTGGATCAAGGGCTGACCGATGCCTTCGGGCAGATCGAACTGCTGCTTCGCGGCGTGGCGCTGTTGCGGGAGCTGAGTCCGCGCAGCCAGGATGCCATTGCCTCCTTCGGCGAACACCTCTCCACGCGGATCTTCGCGGCCTTTCTTCAGAGCCAAGGCATGGATGCCACCTGGGTGGACGCCCGCAGGGTGATGAGAACGGACGGCACTTTTGGTGGTGGGCAACCCGACATCGAGGCCATCCGCGGTTTGGCCAAAGCCATCATCGCCCCCCTCCTCGGCCCAGGTCGCGCCGTGGTCACGCAGGGCTATATCGGGGCCACGGAGGACGGCCTTACCACCACCCTTGGACGCGGTGGCAGCGACTATTCCGCCGCCCTTTTCGCCGCGGCCTTGCAAGCGTCAGAGGTGCAGATCTGGACGGATGTGGAGGGCGTCCTCACCGCCGATCCGCGCATCGTGCCCGGTGCGCTGCCCATCCCTTGCCTGAGTTTTTCGGAAGCCGCGGAACTGGCCGCCTTCGGGGCCAAAGTTCTGCATCCCGCCACCATCCAACCTGCGGTAGAGGCCCGTATTCCTGTCACAGTCCGCCATACCCAGAAACCCCGAGGCCGGTTCACCACCATCACGGGCGAGGTCCGCACCGGCCGCTCGGTGACGGCGCTGGCCAGCCGCGGACCTATCACGGTACTGACCGTGAGCAGCTCGCGGATGCTCGCCCAGAGCGGTTTTCTGGCGCGGCTCTTCGAAGTCTTCGGCCGCTTGAACATCAGCGTGGATCTGGTGGCCACGGCGGAAATCAGCGTTTCGCTGACAGTCGAGGCCGACGTGCCGCTGAAGCTGCTGATCAAGGAACTATCATCGTTCGCCACCATTCAGGTCGCCGAGGAGCGCGCCATCGTGGCCGTGGTGGGCGAGCGGCTGAAATACACGGCCGGACTGGGGTCCAGACTCTTCGGAGCCCTGGCGGATATCAATATCGAGATGATTTCCATGGGGGCCAACGAGATCAACCTGAGCATCGTCATCAAGCGCGAACACGAGCATGAGGCCTTGCGCCGGCTGCACACAGCGCTGATCGAATCGAATGATGGGGGAGGTGCCGCATGAAGATCGGTGTGTTCGGGAAGGGCCGCCTGGGCTCTGCCATCGCAGAATTGGCTGGACCGGATCTGACGTGGTGCATCGGGCGGAATGAGCGTCCATCCGAAGATGTGGATGTCGCAATTGATGCCAGTTCCGGTGCCGCGGTTTCAGAACATCTGGATTGGTGCCTCAACCATGGGGCGGATTTCCTGATCGGCACCACCGGATGGGAAATCCCGGATCTGGTGGATCGCGTCGGCCAGAAAGTCGCCGTCCTCACCGCGCCAAATTTCTCGTTGACTGTCGCACTCTACGCTCGCCTAAGCTTGATCCTGGCGCGCTTTGCCGCTCAGGACGAAAGCAAGGATCCCTATCTGGTGGAGCACCACCACGCACGAAAACACGATGCGCCCAGCGGCACGGCCAAGTTGCTTGCCGGCACGCTCATGAAAGGCTGTCCGCGTAAAACCGAATGGGTCATCCCGACTGTCAGTCAGGACGTGAAGCCCTTCCAGCTCAATGTCTCCAGCATCCGCGCCGGGTATACCTACAGCTCCCATATCGTCGGCTTGGACTCGCCCGGCGAAGTCATCGAACTGCACCATTCCGCCCGGTCCGCCGTGCCCTATGCCGAAGGCGCGCTCCAGGCCGCCCGGTGGATCCGCGGCCGAAAAGGTGTTTTCACCATGGCCGAAGTCGCCAGGGAATTGCTTGATCCGCTGTTTCTGGAGGTGAATCCATGACCGTGATTTTTCAAGGTCTCGGAGTGGCCCTGGCCACCCCCTTCACGAATTCTGGAGCCGTGGACCTGCCTGCCTTCAAGCGCCTGGTGAAGCATGTGGTTCACGGTGGTGTGGATTTTCTGGTGGTGCTGGGATCCACGGGGGAAGCGGCCACATTGAACGACTCGGAAAGGGATGCGCTGATCATCGCCTGCCGTGACACGGCCAACGGCAAGCCGGTGGTCGTTGGCGCTGGAAGCAGCTCCACCGCCCAGGCTGCAAGCTGGTGCGCGCGAGCGCAGAATCTCGGTGCTGAAGGCGTGCTGGTGGTCACGCCGCCCTACAACAAGCCCACGGCGTCAGGGATGGTGGCCCATTACCAGGCCGTGGCGGATGCCGTGCCGGGCCTGCCGATCATCGTCTACAACGTGCCCGGCCGGACGGGTCAGAATCTTCTGCCTTCAACCTTGGCGCGGCTTTGGGAAAACCCCCAAGTCGTGGCGGTGAAGGAATCCAGTGCCAACCTCGCGCAGATCGTCGAAGAAGCCAGCAGCCTTCCGCCAGGGAAAATACTCTTGTCGGGGGACGACAACCTGGCGCTTCCCAGCATCGCCGCTGGCGCAAAGGGCCTGATATCGGTGCTCGGAAACCTGTTGCCCCGTGAGACCAAGGCCTTTGTAGATGCAGCGCTGGCAGGCAACTACAAAGACGCGCAGGCCCACCAGGTCCGGCTGCTGCCGCTCATCAACGCACTGTTCATCGAGAGCAATCCCATCCCCTTGAAGGCCGGCCTCAAACTCCTGGGCATGGGCGGCGACATGCTGCGCCTGCCCCTGACACCGCCCGAAGCCGCCACCCGGCAGCGTCTCGCCGAAGCGCTTTGTCTTGCCGCCGAAGGCACCCTTCCTGGTATCTCGCTATGAACCTTGACGAACTGAAAACTTTTTACAGCCAAAATGCCGAGGCCATCGCTTCGGACCCTCGCCAGACACAGGCCCACGAGGCTCTGCTGACGGCGCTGGAATCAGGATCGCTCCGCGCCGCCGAGCCGGATGGACAGGGCGGATGGCGCGTCAACGCCTGGGTGAAACAGGCCATCCTTTCAGGTTTCCGGAATTCCTCCATGCAGGACCTCTCGGTGCCGGGCTTCGCCTTCTTCGACAAGAGCGCCTACCCGGCGCGGCGTTTCGTGTTGGAGGACGGCGTGCGGATCGTGCCCGGCGGAAGCACCCTGCGTCGCGGCGCCTTC
>JANYJQ010000192.1 GCA_025358435.1 Holophagaceae bacterium | reverse complement strand
ACCTGGAATCCGCGGCTGCCTTAGCGCAGTGGCTTCAATGGCCGATCACATCGCGTTGGGTTCGTCGGCGTAGTCTTCGGGATCGGGGTCGGGGCCGGGCGGGAGCTTTTCCATTTCAGCCCGGACGGCCGCCTGATGCTCGCCTTCTTCTTCCCGCAGTTCTTCAAACAGGGTTCTGACTTCCGGATCCGTTATGTGCTTCAGGTTCGTGTCATAAAATTCATAGGCCTTGGATTCGGCAGCCATCACCACTTCGAGCGCTTGCCGCAGCGACATGAAGGCGCGGGCTCCGTCGTACTCCGGGGCTTCGACATCCCACAGCATCTCCCGGGTCACGTTGCGAGGCAGGGTGCCGAACAGCTTCTTCCGGCGTGTGCCCAGGATGACCCTGTGCAGAGCTTCATTCTGCTCCATCAATAGGAAGAATTTGGCGGCCTCAAGCGTGTGGTGGGTGGTCAGCTGATGTGCGAATTCCTCATATCGCTCCTGGGCTTCTTCTTCCACCAGAATCGCCAAGTCCAGGGCATCCATCAGGCTGAGGCTCGCGTAATCCAATGCTTTGGCCATTGTCCACTCCCTAGAAGATTGCAGCATCCATCCACAAGTATCACGATCAGATGGTTAAAAACGCCGCATCCGTAGATTTGAATACGGTTTTGAAGGCCCGAACAGGCCTGCCTGGGGCGGCGCATCAAGGTTTTCAATGTTTTCAACGATATCCCAGAGGGCTTGGGACGAAAGTCACACTTCGGGCTAGGCCAGCCATGAACCGTGAATTCATGGATGGTGCCGTCAGTGACTGGCCGCTTTCAGGGCGGCCACTTCGGCTTTCATGCCTTCGACCTCCACTTCGAGGCTCATCTGTGCGAATTCGGGCCTGGCCGGTAGGGCGCGTAGGCTGGATTCCACTGGGCTTTGCGGACCAGCTTTTCTAGTGTCATGTCATCCACGCGCCGGGCCAAGCCGTGGTCCCGGGCTTCGCGGCCCACCGCCACCGCGACCGCCACCGACACTTCGCGGATGTCCTGCATGGGCGGCAGCAGCATCCCTTCGGATTCCTGTGGCGGGGTGACCATGGCGCTGATGGCGCGGGTGGCTGCCAGGAACATCCCGTCGGTGATCTTTGTGGCCTTGGATACCAGGGCGCCTAGGCCCATGCCGGGGAAGACGTACAAATTGTTGCACTGGGAGACACGCAGGGTGGCGCCCTTCCATTCGATGGGATCGAAGGGGCTTCCCGTGGCGATGAGTCCCCTTCCATCGGTGGCGCGGGCGACTTCTCCGGGGGTGCATTCGGTCCTTGAGGTTGGGTTGGAAAGCGCCAGGATCACGGGTCTTTCGGTATTCCGGGCGACTTCGGCCAGGATAGCTTCGCTGAAGAGTCCGCGCTGGGCGGTGACGCCGACCAGCACCGTGGGCTTGGCGTTGTGGACGACATCGGCCAGCGCAAAGAAGCCGGATTCCGTTGGCTTCCATCCACCTAGGTTGTTCTGGCTCTGGGCGAAGGGAATCTGCGGTGCCTCCAATTTGGGATCGCCTTCAACCAATAGTCCCTGCTGTTCCACCGCGAAGATGCGCGCCCGGATTTCCTCTTCGTTCAGTCCCTCTTCTTTCAACTGGGCGCGGATGTTCAGGCCGACGCCGGTGCCTGCCTGGCCCATGCCCACGATGAGGAAGCGCTGGTCCTTGAAGGACTCGCCCTTGATGCGCATCGCAGTCATCAGCGCGGCCAGAGCCGTGGCGCCGGTGCCCTGGATGTCATCGTTGAAGGAAAGGATGCGGTCACGGTAGCGTTCAAGATTGTTGAAGGCTTTGTGCTTCGCGAAGTCCTCCCATTGCAGCAGCGCATCGGGGAAATTACGCCGCACGCCCAACACGAATTTTTCCACGATCTCATCGTAGGCTTCGCCTTCAAGACGGCGGTGCCGGTAGCCCAGGTAGAGCGGGTCGTTCAACAGACGCTCGGTATTCGTGCCCACATCCAGGCTGATGGGTAGACAAATCGCGGGGTGGAGGCCACCGGCGGCGACGTAGAGGCTCACCTTGCCCACGGGGATGCCCATGCCGTCGGAACCCAAGTCGCCCAGGCCCAGGATGCGCTCGCCATCCGTCACCACGATCAAGTAGACGTGGGGCAGCGAGATGCCCTGGAAGATCTGATCGATGTTGGCGATGTTGTCCGGCGTGATGTAGACGCCGCGGAACCGGCGTTGGATGTGGCTCATCTGCAGACAGGCCTGGCCCACGGTGGGGGTGTAGATGATGGGCACCATCTCGATAAGATTGTCCACCAGCAGGCGGTAGAACAGCGGCTCACTGCGGTCCTGGAGGCCGATCAGGTACAGGTAGCGTTCAAGGTCGTCGGGTTTCCGGCGGAAGGATTCCAGGGCCCGGTCCAACTGGATTTCCATGGTGGAAACGCCCGAGCTCACCAGGCCGTCCAGGCCCAGGCTGAGACGTTCCTCTTCGGTGAAGGCCGAGGCCTTGTTCAGGTGTGGATCATTCAGGAGCTGCCGGCCTGTCAGGTAGACCTCGCAGTATTCCTCGCCGGTCAGGGGATCAATCTTGAAATCGAAGGTCTTCATAGAGGCTCCAGGATTCTGCCGGCATCTCCTGGCTCCGATGGCTGAGCCTGGCCCGACACTCACGACATTCTCGAATGTACTCCTGCCCATGGCTCCAGCGCAGGCGTGTCGATGACTCCCGTCACATTTTCAGGCCTCGAATTTCCCCTGCTTCTCTCCATTGCAGAGAGCATGTGATTTTGTCGCGATGGCGCCGAGTTAGCATGGTCAAGCCGGTTTTGTGCCCGGCGGGAGGTCTGTCATGGAAGCGGTGAAATCCATTCTGCGTCGTTCGGAGATTTTCTCTGGGCTGTCGGAATCCCATTTGGATCTGGTAGCCAGTGCCACGAAGATTCGTGAAATCGCGGCGGGGACCTACCTGTTTCAACAGGGAGATGTCCGCCGGGCTTGCTTCGTCCTCGCCGAGGGCAGTGTCGAGATCACCCGGGACAATGGCGATGGTCCTGAGCCGCTCATCCTGTTGGGGCCCGGAGACGCTGCTGGAGAACAAGCCTTTCTTACTGCGACCGCTCACACAGCTTCGGCCCAGGTGCACGCCGATGCGGTGCTATTGGAACTCGACCGCGATTTGATGCTGGAGCGTTTGGGCCAGGATGGCGGTGCCGCCATCGCCATTCTCAGCAAAGTTGCGAACGTGCTCCATCGCCGCCTGGTTTATACGGGCAGTTCCGTGGTGGGCCGCGAGCAGGCCTATGCCAGCGGCTCGACCCGGGCCGAGTCGGATCTCATCGGACCCATGGAAGTGCCCAGCGATGCCCTGTTCGGCGTGCAGACGTTAAGGGCCGTTCAGAATTTTCCCATCACGGGTACACCCGTCAGCCACTTTCCCGCCATGGTGAGGGCGCTCGCCCTGGTCAAGCAGGCCGCGGCCAGGGCCAACGCCCGCTTGGGCCTGCTGGACCCCGTCATTGCGAAGGCCATTGATGCTGCCTGCCGCGAAATCATTGACGGCCACTGGCATGGCCATTTCCCCACGGACATGGTGCAGGGCGGTGCGGGCACTTCCACCAACATGAACGCCAATGAAGTGATCGCCAATCGCGCCCTGGAGTTGATGGGGGAGAGCCGCGGCGATTACGCCAAGTGCCACCCCAATGACCATGTCAATCTGGGCCAGAGCACCAACGATGTATACCCGACCGCCTTGCGGCTTTCGACCATCTTCATGCTAAAGACATTGCTGGAAGCCATGGAGAAGCTGAAGACCGCGCTCCATGCCAAAGGACGGGAATTCAGCGATGTCATCAAGATGGGCCGCACTCAATTGCAGGACGCGGTACCCATGACCCTGGGCCAGGAATTCGAAGCCTATGCCATCACCACCGGCGAGGATATCGAGCGGTTGAGGGAGACCGCCCGCCTTTTCCTGGAAGTGAACATGGGCGGAACGGCCATCGGCACGGGCATTTGCGCCGATCCGCGCTACCCCAAGATCGTGGTGGAGGAACTCCGCCGGAATACCGGCCTGGAGATCGTGCTTGCCGAGAATCTTGTCGAAGCGACTCCGGACACCGGCGCCTTCGTGATGTTCTCGGGCGTCGTGAAGCGCGCCGCGGTGAAGCTCAGCAAGATGTGCAATGATTTGCGCCTGCTGAGCAGCGGCCCACGCTGCGGCTTCGGAGAGATCAACCTGCCCGCCATGCAGCCCGGCAGCAGCATCATGCCCGGCAAGGTGAACCCAGTGATCCCCGAGGTGGTCAACCAGGTGGCCTTCTCGGTCATCGGCAACGACTTGACCATCACACTGGCCGCCGAAGCTGGCCAGCTCCAGCTCAATGTGATGGAACCCATCCTGGCCTACAGCCTGGCCACCAGCCTGCGCATGCTGACCGCAGCCGTGAACGTGCTCACCACCAAGTGCATCACGGGTATCACCGCGAACCGCGAACGCTGCCGCGACCTGGTGGAACATAGCATCGGCATCGTCACCGCCGTGATGCCTGCCATCGGCTACAAGCGCGCCACCGAAGTCGCCAAGATCGCCCTCGAAACAGGGGCTTCCGTGCGGGAAATCATCCTGGAAAAGGGATACCTCAATATCGCCCAGCTCGACGAAGCGCTCAGCCTGGAAGCCATGACCCAGCCAAGGCCCCTGCGGATGATGGACGCAGATCGTTAGGAGCCATGCTGATTAAACCGTTATTGAACGTCGCTCACCCGGCCATTCAGGAAGGTGATTTTCAGGTTCTGGTAGACGTAGATTTTTTTCGACCCGAGATCGACTGTGTTTTTGGGCCGGCCCAAAACGTTCTCCACTTGAGACGGGGTCATCCCCAAGGAAATGGTTGCATCCGAACCTGATTCAACGGGTTCCTGCCCCCCTTGGTTGATGATGTCCTGTTCCGATCGGTTGGCTTCCCTCACCGCCATGGAAAGGTCATCCTGGGCATTCGTGTCAGGCCGGACATCGTCAGTGTAGGGTGTATCTTCCGCTCCCAAAGCTTGAGCCGGAAGCGAAGGGATGCCATCCCTGCCTTGTTCGGCCTGGAGTTTGGCCATTCCTTGGTCAATGGTCGCCTGCATGTTGTTCTGCATTTCCTGCAGATCCGAAGTTCTCACCGAAATGTAGCTGCCTTTCGGGCAACTCGATCCACGGCTGGCCAGCACCTTGACTTCCGCCCATTCAGAGCTCGGGGAAGGCGTCTGGGTGATTTGAAGAACATCCCCTTCCACCAAAGGGCATTCCTGGTTTCCGGAATAACCCATCAGGCTGCTGGACACCAGAAACACGCGGGGGCCGTTATCCGAGAAGATCGGAGGTGGTGCAAAAACCTGCCCAGTGTCCTGCGAAGCTGCCCGATCTGCTTGCGCCTGATCCATCTGCCGCCGGACTTCGTCCGCGATGACCTGTTTGACTTCCGGGGTCAGGGCGGTCGAGGAGTTGTACCTCACCGGAGGAGCGCTGCTGGAGCTATTCTGGGCCAGATAGGCCACCTCGAGGGTGGTTGCGATCAGAAAGTCGGCCAGCCAGAAGGAGGGACTCGCATAGGTGGGGTAAGGCCTGAAATATCCTCCGTAATACCCGTACCATGGGCGGGAATACCAACCCCAGCGGTAGCTGACCGGGCGGGCCCAAGGTGTGTAGACCCAGTTGTAGAACGTGGGCCGATAGTAATGGTTGGGCGTGTAGATGTGATACTCCCTGCCACCGTAGGACCATGGCCGGTAAAGCCTGGCGTCCACAATCCCATTCCGGATGTAGGTGCGCTGTACAAAGGTGCGGCCGTGCGAGACCAGCGGTTTCTGTATGTACCCGGTTCGGCCTGTGGCGTTGGCTACGATGACCCGACCACCCGGACGAGCCATCTCGATGTGCCGGACCCCGCTTGGAGAATGCTGGATCACGGCCCCGCCTGGTGTGTGGACTTCGCGGATCGCTCCGGTCTGGGTTCGCCGGATCTCCCCGCCGTTGCGGGTGCTGACCACGTGCAGCTCTGGGCCCCGCCTGTCGCCCGGACTTCCAGACGGCCGGGAGCGATCAGAAGCAGGGTGCCCCATCGCACTGGTGTCCTGTCGCGGATCCTGACGCAGGTTTTCGTTGCGTCCAGGCGTGGGAGTTATTGGATGGGAATCCTTGTTTGATTCACGCCGCTGGTTGGAATCCCGGCGTCCAGACGGCCCGAAAGGCCTGGGAATCTCCCGAGTAATGGGACCGGGGTCCTTGGGTCCAGGAGTGGGAGTTGGTTGGGCCGGATTGTTGTCGCGTCTTCGTTCTGCATCCAACGGCTGGCGCTGGTTAGGCGTTTCAGTTTTTGGATTGCCTTTGAATTCCGGTTTTGGGTCTGGGCGGGGTGCGGGATCCGGCGGAGGCGGCTCGCGTCTCAGAACTGGCTTGGGCTGAGGAGCGGAATCCCGACGATTGGACTCAGGACGTGGTTCGGGAGCAGATTCGCGCTTTCGGTCCAGACGGGGCGAGGGGGCCGGATCTTTTTCTCTCCTCTGTTCATGGGGGGGTGTGGGTGTTGGAGCTTGTTCAGGCTTCGACTCGCGCTTGGGCGGAGGACTTGGAGCTTGATCATTGGCTTCCGGCTTCCCGCGCTTCTCCTTCTCCTTTTCTTTGTCCCGATCCTGCTCCGCATGAAGCACGAGCATGTTGGCGGTCAGGAGGAGCATCGCGACCCTTGCCCCAATCCATAGGAAGTTCGAACGAAGAGCAGGCAGCGCCTTGATTTTTGTCATCTCGAATCCTTTCGTTTCCCGCCCAAGGGGAAGTGTTGTCTAAAAGGTGATTTCCCCAATTCTAACCCCTGTGTGTCCGGTTGATGTTTATGGTCCCTTAACAAATGCCAACATTTGCCTGGCCTTGCTAGCATCGAAAGAGGCATCAGATCCGGAGCCCTGAACCGGCAGGAATCCCGTCGGCTGAAACGTGAGCTGGATGCCGTGCGCGATGACGAAGCCCGGATGAGATCCGACGGAAGGCTCACCCATAAAGAAACCGAACGCCTTGAACGGGAATTGAGCCGATTGGAAAAACATATTTCGGAACTGAAGCACAACGAGCGCAGAAGGTAATCAATCGGTCATCAATAACCCGCAGATGCAGCACTGGCGCTAAATTTCAAGAACTTCCATACATCGGAATCCACCAGAATCGTAGGGGAAACCCGTCGGTTCCTGGTGGATTCCGCATGAGGCCAGACCCACGAAAAGTCAGGGTTTTCGCGACTTCCGATTCTGGCTCGTTCCGCCAATAAATGCTTTCGCTGCTGCGGCCACGTCCATTTTTTCAAGAACCGCGACTCGGCTTTTCACTGCATCCAATGCGTTGGCGATATACGGCTTTTCTGAAACCGGAAGGGTGAGCGTGGTCGCCTGGTCCGACGGCGCGCCGAGGCCCCACTTCATTTCATTGTTCGCGAAGGCGAGCTGGCCCCCCTGCCGTTTGAATTCCTCCAATTGCTTGGCAGAGCTGGAATTCGGCCCATAGGATTTTTCGAAAGCGGCGCGGGTTATGGGTAGGTGGAAGCGGAGCTGGTTCCCCTCGACCCTGATGTAGGGCTTCGGCTTTTTCGCGGACTTGAGATAGAGCGCATGCTCCTCAGGGGATGCATCCTCCCGGTTTGACTCGAGCTTCAGGAGATCCCGGATTTGCAGGTTGCCGGCTGCGACGAGATTTGAAAATCGCGAAACAGTGACCGATTGCATGGCGCACAACCGGCCTTGTTCATCCATGTAGAACGCCCCGTTGTCCACCCGCGTATTTCCCATGAGCAATTTTAAAAAACCCTCCCGCCTGGTACATGTGGAGGAGTCCAACGCCGCATCAGGTTTGTCGAGGTTGACGAGCGCTTTGCTCACCTCGCTGCGATCGTATTCCCAGATCCAGTTCGCAAAGAAAAAGGTCCTTTGGCCGGACAGGACAGACTGAAGTTGCTCCAGCTCCTTTTCGGAGAGGCCATCCTGCTTATCCTCGCCGAAGATCCCCTGGTAGAGCTGAAAAACCCGAAGCGTGTCGGTCTTCGCATCGTACCGGTAGGTGAGGGTCTGCTGGCCGTAGTCCAGACAACCGGTGAGCAGGAGTACGCAACAGAGGGCAATGAATGAGGAAAGTTTATTTAACATAGGCCGAGTATCTCCATTTCTGGCAGCGATACAAGTGCTGGCCGTTCAAAAAGCTAAAAGGTGGACCTGCTTCTCTGGTCCTCATCGTCGGGTTCCACATGGATGACCACGTCGGCGAGGCCCTCGTACTGTCCGCACAGCCAGAGCTCAAGATCACGGGCGATGGCGTGCCCTTTCTCGACGGTGATGACAGGATCCACCAGGATGCTCATGTCCATGTGGACGATCGCACCTGTCCCCCGCGACCGGATGTTGTGGCAGCCCTGCACGCCCTCGAAGGCGATGACTTTTTTCATGACATCAAAGGGGTCGAGCCTCTGCTGGTCCGAGAAAGTCGTATGAGCGCCCTTGAATACCTCGAGGGCCGCCCAGACGATGGCAAAAGCAACGAACAGCCCCACGATCGGGTCTGCGATGGGCACGCCGAACTTGACCAGGACGAGAGAGACAAGGACCCCAAGGGTCACCCAGATGTCTGACAGGGTGTGCTTCGCGTCGGCCTGCAGCACATCGCTGCCGAGTTCCTTCCCGCGGCGGGATTCGAACCACACCACAAAGATGTTGATGCCGAGCGTGATGATCATGACGGCGAAGGAAGTGGCAGTGACCTCGACTTTCGGATGGATGCCGCTCTTGGCGAAAGCCATGAGCGCTGATGCCGAACCGCTGACGACCCTCCAGGCCGCCAGGCACAACATGATTCCGATGGCTGCGCTTGCGAAGGATTCGTACTTGTGGTGCCCGTAGGGGTGGTCCTCATCAGGGGGCTTGCTGGCGGCTTTCATGGCGATCAGGGCGACGATATTTCCTGAGCCGTCGGTGAAGGAGTGGATGCCGTCGGCCAGCATGGCCGTGGATCCGCTGACGACTCCCCAGGCGACCTTGGCAATGGCCACGAGGATATTCAGGGCGAGGATCTGCCAAAGGACCTTGCTGATTTCCGCGGCGCGTGCCTGCATATCTTCCCCCTTTGGGTGGATGGAAAGGGTACGGCTAGTAAAACAATAGACCGATTGAGCTCGCCTTGGACACGTCGAAACGGTCCTTGCGATACTCGTATCCGATCACTTGGCCTTCTTTGTTTGGATTCCCGTTGAATTTCGTCTCAAGGTAGTTCGCTCTCGTGATGGAAAAAGCCGGAGGACGTTTTGCTGGTGTCGGGGCACTCAGGCTGTAGTCCCGCTTATTGTCTGAACGGGTGTATAGAAAGGGGATGTTGTGCGCCCCGAACTCCCATGTCTTTTCATCTTTTCGCCCAAAACCGTTCCAGGTTTCAGCACAACTCACCGCCATCTCTTCGATCATCTTAAGGTCTGCGCTGAAGGTCCCAGCGATCGTGATGTCAGATCGAACATCACGACCTTCTTTGGTCCAGACTTCGGTCGTCTTTCCGGTGAAGCTCAGCCCCGTGATTTGAAGCGAAACATCCCCGGGAGCCGTGACGTTGGAGGCTGGCTGTGGCGGGAGCATCGGTACGGTTCATGGTTGTGCCGGTCTCGACGCTTGGTCCCTGGACCAACATACTGAAGGTGAGAAACCCGGCCACGGCCGGCAGGCCAGTCGATGCCGGCAAGGCCTGCTTAGCCACTGGCGGCGTCGCGGCAGTTGGTGGCGTCGGGGCCGTAGGAGGGAGCCCGGCGGCTTTCAACTTCCGCGCAATTGCCAATCGCTCCTGCGCATTTTCAGGAACAATCTTTTTCACCACGGGGTCGGCAAAAGCGTCGATGCTGCGATTGATCGCGTCCCTGACCGTGACCATCCATTTGAGACTTGTCTTGATGGTCTCTCTCCATGCGGCGTCTTCATACTGTTTCGTCTGGATGGGATTACTTTGACCCATGTGGACATATTCGTGTACGACCGTAAGAGCCAGAGATAGAGGCTCATGGGTATTGACATTCGTCCGATTCAATTCCATGACGTTTTCTTTTGGATCCGTCGGAACCCGGAGGACCCTCAACGCCGCGTTGGGATGGCCGGTGGAAGCGTTGTCCTCACCAAGACCATCAGAAAGCGTCACTCTGCGTTGCTGGAAGTCGGTCCGCAGGGCACTTGCTGTTCTGGTTTGATGCATGGATTCCAGAGTCTTTGCGATGGCTTCAATGCTTGGAGGGATCGGGACGAGTTCCTGGGGGCCAGCAACGGATTGCGGTGGCTTTGGGTCTTTCCCTTGAGCCCTCAGCTCTGAAGGGGTGGTGACAACCATGAGGAACGCAGTCAAGACAGGAGTCAGCGTCTTCCACGGCGCCGGGGCGAACCGCGAATATCCGTAGTTCGACGGGCAATCGGACGAGGGCAATATCTTGCTCACTTGGGCCCCTTGGCTAGTGCGAGGGCTGCTTGGCGATTGCACAGCAGACGCTTGGTGCGGTGATCCACAGTACGGGAGCAGGAATGTACGGCGGTGAGGGCAGGATAGCGGCAGTGAGCACGCCCGTAAACGAGCCGTGGAGTGACAACGGAACGGAGTCTCTGAAGCAACTGGATCGGCCCTGGAGTGGAGTTGGGAGATCGAGGATCGACTCGACTGTCTCAATGTCCCCTGAACCAGAAGATCAAAGGTGCAAAAGCGAGTCGCAAAAAACGCATCACACGGTTTTCTTCCTTGCCCGCCCGGCCATGTAAAGAAAACCGCAGACGGCCAATACTAACGCCACGGTCCCCAACTCACCAGTGAGGCCGACGATCCGTGGGGCCATGGATTTCGGGGCCACGCCGCTGACCACCAGCGCGGCGACCAGGATGCCCGCGAGGCCTTCTCCCGCCACAAGCCCTGATGCGGCGAGAATGCCTGGATCGCTTTCAGTCTTGCCCTCGCTGTCCTTCCTGCCTCGGTCCAATAGGGCCCGCACGCAGCCGCCCACGTAGATCGGCGCCATGGAGGACAGAGGCAGATAGACGCCGATAGCAAAGGCGAGGCCCGACACGCCGCAGAGCATGGCTCCCAGGGAGAGTCCCGCGCCGGAAAGCACCAGCGTCCAGGGCAGAGCGCCGGATAGAACGCCTTCGATGATGGTCTTCATCAACATGGCCTGGGGCGCGGGGATTTCCTTGCTGCCGAAGCCGAAGGCATGGCCCATCAGGATCACCGTGGCGGCCACGGCCCAGCAGGCCACGGACGCGCCGATGAGCTGGCCGAACTGCTGCTTGGCGGGGGTGGCGCCTACGAGGAAACCCGTCTTCAGATCCTGGGAGATGTCTCCGGCCTTGGAGGCCGCGATGGCGACGATGGTGCCCACCGTGAGCACCGCGGCCCGGGCGTTGCCATCCACCCAGCCCGCCGCCGCGAAGATGGAGGCCACGCCTAGCAGCGTCACCAAGGTGATGCCCGAGGTCGGCTGGGAGGAAACCCCCACGATGCCCACGATGCGGGCCGCCACGGCCACGAAGAGCACGCCGAAAACACCGACTCCGGCCGCACAGACCATGCGGGGAACGAGGCCCATGTTGCCCGCGAAGATTCCAGGCACGAAGGCCGCGATCAGCACCACGAAGGCGATGCCTCCAATCACGAACGACCCCGGCAGGTCGCGATCTTTCTCCGAACGAGCGATTTCCACCCCTGTCGAATCGCGGGACACGCCCTTGGCGATGGCCGCGAAGGCCCCGACCATGGAGGGGAGATTCTTGAGCACCGTCAGGATGCCCGCCGTGGCCACGGCGCCGGCGCCGATGTAGCGCACATATTTCGACCAGATGGCGCCGGCATCCATCTGCGAAACCAGGCGCGTGGTCTCGGGATAAAGCGGGGCCGAAAGCGATGACCCGAAAAAGGTGATGAGGGGGATGAGCACGATGGAGGAGATGAGGGCGCCGGATACGATGACGCCCGACTGGCGGTAGCCCAGGATGTAGCCCACGGCAAGCAGGGCCGGAGCCAATTCCAGAGCCAGGGAGCCGTTGGGAAGCACACGGGCGAGTGACAGGCTCATCTCGGATGGCACGAGGAACAGCAGGGCCACCAGCAGCTTCACACCCGCGCCCACGGCCATGCCACGGAAGATCCAGACGCCATCGCTGGACCCTTCCGCGGTAGCCCGCAGGACTTCCGCGCAGGCGGTGCCTTCGGGATAGGGCAGTTCGTCGTGGGATTCCACGATCAGCAAGCGCCGCAGGGGAATCATGGCTGAAAGCCCCAGCACGCCCCCCAGGAAACACAAGGCCACCACTTGCAAATAGGGCGGGGCCATGCCCCAAAGGAACAACGCTGGAATCGTGAAGATGGTGCCCGTGGCGAGCGACGTGGAAGCCGAGCCGATGGTTTGGGAGAGGTTCGCTTCGAGGATCGTGCCCTTGGCGCCGAATAATTTGAAGAGGGCTACGGTCAGCACCGCGGCAGGGATGGAGGCGGCCACCGTGAGGCCCACGCGCAAACCGATGTAAGCGTTGGCGGCACCGAAAACGACCCCCAGGACCACCCCCGCCGCCACAGCCTTCCAGGTGAGTTCGGCCAACGGGGTTGAGGTTGCGGTCTTCATGAACACTCCTGGCGGAAACGTACCATAGGCCTATTTTCCGGTCAGCTCATCCGCCAGGTTGCCGGCATCCATGATCTTCCGCAGAGACTCCAGGATGGCGCGGGCATCAGTGGCCACGGCGCGTTTGGTGTCGGCGTCGTAGACGTAGTAGCCGCCCTGTCCCTCGTACACGCTGTCAAAGTTGATGCCCACGAATTCGCCCTTCACGTTCAGCACCGGGCTGCCGCTGTTCCCGCCCACGGTGTCGCAGGCATAGATGAAGTTGAAGGGTGTGCTCAGGTCGAGTTTGGACTGCCGGTCCAGCCAGCGCTGGGGCAGCGTCCACGCGCCATCTTCCGCAGCCAGTGCATTGCCGCCCCAGCCCAGGTGGCGGTCGTACATCCCCATGAAGGTGGTGAAGGGCTGCGCCTTGGTGCCGGTGCCGTT
Source organism: Holophagaceae bacterium (assembly GCA_025358435.1). GTDB lineage: Bacteria > Acidobacteriota > Holophagae > Holophagales > Holophagaceae > JANXPB01. The sequence goes on along the minus strand of JANYJQ010000192.1, from coordinate 23,163 downwards.
CGCGTAGGTGGCGACGGGGCCAAATCCCAGCCGCAGCGTGAAGGTGGCATCGGGGTACAGCGATTTGCCAAAGGCCTTGAAGCGGGCCTCAGCGATGTGGCTGCCCTGTTCGCTGAATATGCTGGTGACCTCGTCCTCCCACTGTTTCCTTATGGCCCGGTTAAGGGGATCGAGTTTTTTCGCGAGGAGAATCATGGGATCGGCGCTGGCTTCGATGGCAGCTTTGTGGCCGTCCGCGAGCTGCTTCCGTACTGCGGGATCGTCCAGCTTCGTGCCCTCGACCGCGACCTTGGCCACGGCCTCGGGCGACTGGCTGCCCAGCAGGGTCTTCACGAAGGGATGGCCGGCTCCCAGCTCATCCAGAGCCTCCCGCAATCCAGCCGCAAGACGCGCGGCCTCCACCGGTTTTTCCATGGGCCGAGGCGAAGTCAGCTTGGCCATGGTGGCCTTCAGGTTTCCGTCCGAAAATTCCGTGAGGCGCATATCCGAAGGCTTGGCGGCTTCGTCCGGCAGGCGCACCAGCGTCAGGGCGTGGCCCAGCAAGGCCACGCTGCGGGCACCCACAAACGTATAGTCCTTTAGCAAGGCCTTCTGGCGCTCCACGGCTTGCGCCACGCGCGACCAGCTCGCGCCGGTCCTGGCTTGCTGGGCCGGGTCCTTGGCCACGGCGGCTTGCAGTGTTTCCTCAGCTTCCTTCACCTTGTGCAGGTTCTCGGGCTTGGCCAATCCCAGCAACTGGCCCGACAGCCGCTTGAATCCATTCTCGATGCCGTAGATCGCATCGGCCGCCAGGCGCCGGGCCTCGGGCGAAGAAGCCGCAAGGGCTTGCAGGGCTTTCTTGTGGCGTTCCATGGACTTCAACTGAAAGGGAATTCCGATGTCCCGCGCATACACCATCTGAGCGTGGGTCTGCTGCCGGTAGGTGGTTCCTGGATGGCCCGAAATAAAGGTGAGCTCGCCAATGGCGGCACCCTTGGGCTGGAAGGGCAGGAAGGCCTCGGGCCGGTAGGGCTTGCCGTTTTCGTAGACGCGGAAAAGGGAGAAGTCCAGGTTGTGGCGCGGGTAGGAGTAGTTGTCCGGATCGCCGCCGAAGGCCGCCACCTGGAGTTCCGGCGCGGCCGCCAGGCGCACGTCGGTGAATTTCTGATACCGGTACAACCAGTACTCGCCGCCCTGGTAAAGGGTCACGGGTTCGCAGGTGAGGCCGGTCTTAGCCTCTTCCATTTTGCGAAGCTCGCCCAGGGCGTTGCGGCGGGCTGTGAGCGCGTCCTTGTCCGCCGTGCCGGGCTTCACGGCGCCGTTCACACGCGCGGTCACATCCTCCATGGACACCAGCATCATGAGTTCAAGGCCCGGTACTTTTATCTCCTGCTCGCGGGAGGCCGCTGCGAAGCCATCCTTCACCAGATCCGCTTTCGCTGTGGATACCTGGGCGATGGCACTGCGACCCACGTGGTGGTTGGTCACCACCAAGCCGTCGGCGCTGACAAAAGCCCCGGTGCCGCCCGGAAAGCGCAGCGTGGCCAGTTGCAGCCGTTTCAGCCAGGCCGCATCCAGCTCGACGCCGTACTTGGCCTTGATGACCTTGGCCGGGATGTTGTCAAAGGTCCACATGCCTTCATCGGCGTGGAGTCCGGACATGGCGACGACTGCAAAGATGAGGGGCGATATGCGCATCTTGGATCCAGAAATGGTAGTTCTGATGAATTTTCAGTGTTGTGGAAGGACAGAAGATAGGGAATTCAAGCATCTCATTTTGGGCCGCGGCGGTCAGTGAGGACAGGTAATTCAAAAACTCCATCTGAATTCCTTCAATAAAAACTAAGGAAGCCTGAACCTGATGTGCACCCTACCGCCCGCCGATATTCCTATACTCAGGACAGGAGGCCGACGATGGGCCATCACCTGGGTACCAAGGACAGCCTGGTTCCGCTGATCGACCGGCTGAACAAGTACCCCATCGGACTGGTGGACAGTGAGAAGCTGCGAGAAATCCTCGCCCTGCTTTTCGATGAGCGGGAGGCCTTCGTGGCCTCGTGTTTCCCGCTGGAAGAATCCACGCTTGCTGAACTCGTCCGGGCCACGGGGATGACCGGCGATGAGCTGCTTCCGTTGCTCGAAACCATGGCTGACAAGGGCCTGGTCCTGGATATGCCCTATGCCGGCACCACGTATTACCTGCTGATGCCCGGGCTCATCGGTTTCTTCGAATTCAGCTTCATGAAGCACCGCACCGATCTGCCGCTGGAACGGCTGGCCACGCTGATGGGCGAATACCTGGTGGAGAGCCAGGCCAAGGAATTCTTCGGCAGCAAGACCCAACTCACCCGCGCCCTGGCCTACGAGGAGCACATCCCCGTGACCTCGGAGATCGCCACCTACGAACGGGCCCGCGAGATCATCCACGAGGCGGGAATCGGCGCCGTGGGTATCTGCTACTGCCGCCACAAGAAGTCGCACGAGGGAAAAACCTGTGCCAAGGGCGCGCCCATGGAGGGCATCTGCATCTCTCTCGGGAGCGGTGCGAAATTCCTTGCCCGCCGGGGCTTCGCCGAATTGAAAACAGACGCGGAACTACTGGAAGTCATCGACCGGGCGCGGGACCTCCGCCTGACGCACGTCACCGACAACATCCGCGAGAAGCCCTCCTTCATCTGCAACTGCTGCCGCTGCTGTTGCGAGCTCATGGCGGGCGTCCAGATGGGCTTCCACGAAGGCATCGCCAAGACCGGCTTCACCGCGGTCATCGATCCGGAGCGCTGCGACTACTGCGGCACCTGTTTCACCGCGTGCAACGTGAAGGCCATCGGCTTAGCGAAAGGACGGACCTTCGCTTCCCCGAAGGACCGCTTTGCTGAGGTAAAAGGGGCGGTCTGCCTGGGTTGCGCGGCCTGCATTTCCGCCTGCGAAAAGGAAGCGCTGCGGCTCGTCCCGGCCGAAAACCGGATGCTCCCGCCCTACAAGAAGCGCGATCTCTTCGTTCGCATCCTGCGGGAGAAGGGCCGACTTGGTCCTTTTGTGGCCAGCCGGCTCAAGAAGCAGGTGAGGCGGGCTCTCACATTGGGGCGTGCCTGATTCTTCAGCGTGTCTTGCGTTGGCCGATGGCCAATACCGATGATCGGAGAATTGCTTTTTCACTGAACCAGCGATCCATGTCGTAAAATGGAGGCTCGGCGGCCCTTCAGGATTTCCGAGACATCTAAAACTACCGCTGGCCGGTCCAACGCCACGACCTCCAGCCTCCTCCATAATTCCGACAAGCCCTTCGGCCATGGAGCCGTTTTGTGAATACATTCGATCCGCTGTAAAAAAATCGAGCGGTTCAGGGCAGTCCTCCGCCGGATTCAATACAGCACGGTCGAAAACCGAAGATGAATTCAGCAACCTAAGGATTTTGATGAAATGCGTTGATGATTTCCGACTGAAATTCGGAAAAAAAGAACTGGTTCCCATCATCGTCGGCGGCATGGGCGTGGATATTTCGACGGCAGCGCTGGCGTTGGAAGCGGCCCGCCTGGGCGGTGTCGGCCATATTTCTGACGCGATGGTCAATGATGTTTCCGACCGGCACTTCGACACTGATTTTGTCAAAGACAAAAGCAGGCTGTACAAGCACAACATCAACAATCCGGACAAGGCCGATATCCATTTCGACCTCGGGCATTTGGCCGAGGCGACCAGACTGCACGTTGGCAACACCATGCAAGCCAAGCGTGGCGATGGCGAAATCTGGGTCAATTGCATGGAGAAACTCACCATGAATGCGCCGCGCGAGACCCTGCGTGTGCGTCTGGCCTCGGCGTTGGATGCCGGGGCTGACGGCATCACCCTGAGCGCTGGTCTGCACCTGAGCTCCTTCGGATTGATCGAAGGCCATCCGCGCTTCCGCGACGCCAAGCTTGGCATCATTGTGTCGTCCATGCGGGTCCTGCAGATCTTCCTGCGCAAGAACCACAGGCTTAATCGTTTGCCGGATTACATCGTGGTGGAAGGACCATTGGCCGGCGGCCACCTCGGGTTCGGCATGGATTGGGCGAAGTACGATCTGGCGACGATCATGGCCGAGATCACACTGTTCCTGAAAGCCGAACAGCTCGATATCCCGCTGATCTCGGCTGGTGGAATTTTCACCGGGACGGATGCGGTCGCCTTTCTGGAAAATGGAGCAGCGGGCGTGCAGGTGGCAACCCGTTTTACCGTGTCCAATGAATGCGGCCTGCCCGCCAAGGCAAAGCAGGAATATTTCAAGGCCAGCGAAGAAGACATTGTCGTCAACACGATCTCACCCACCGGCTATCCGATGCGCATGCTCAAGAACACGCCTGCCATCGGCTCGGGGCTTCGTCCCAACTGTGAAGCCTATGGCTATCTGCTCGACGGCAAAGGCAGATGCTCTTACATAAATGCCTACAACCGCGAGGTACAGGCGCATCCGAACGAGAAGTCCATCTCCGTCATGGACAAAACCTGCCTATGCACGCACATGCGGAATTACACCTGCTGGACTTGCGGGCAGACCACCTACCGCCTGAAAGACACCACGCGCCGGCTGGAAGATGGCAGTTATCAGACGCTGACCGCGGAACATGTTTTTCACGATTACCAATTCAGCCTCGATCAGAAAATCGCTTTGCCGGGTTGAGGGTCAAGGTGGACAGGCTGACCAACGCCACGAAATAGGAAGTGTGACCCCATGGTTCGATGCAGATGAACCAAACTGGCTAAGATCTTCAACGCTCGGCAGGCCTGCCGGAAATTTGGACGAATCCCTTCCCTCCTGAATCGGGATTCCGTGCCCAGCTTCCCGGATCGCCGTCCTCGATCAGGTATTTCCCGGGCTGCAGGAGCATCATGGGGGCCACCTTCCACCACGTGGGCGGAGTCTCGGCATGGGCTTTGAACTGTCCACCCTGCGTACCGCGGATGCGGATCCAGGTGGCCTCGGGCTGTCCCCTTCCTTTGTTCCAGTGATAGGTCCGGATGGCCGTGATGAACGTCGGGCGATCCAGAGTGAATCCCGCGGGTTCGCCACCCCCAAGCACCCCTTGAATGTTGGTGTTGTCGAAAATGATCCTTTCCTGGCTTGTCTGGGTATCTATCCGGCTCTTTCCGGTGGGGTCCGCAGTCGCTTCCACATCCCTCCAGAAGGCGGACAGGGCTGCGGTGGCCTGACCGGCATGACCAGATGCTGAATAGGCCTCAGCCACCTCGGCCTCCGCTTTTTTCCTCATGTCAGGTGACAGACCCCTGCTGCCCTGCTGCAGTTCCGCCATCGCCCAGCGCGTGGTCAGCATCCTTCCCGCGTCCCCTTGCCCCGGAATGCGGAACTGCATTTTATCTTTCCGGCTGAAGGACACGACCGCGGCCTTGGTCGCGCCCTGGAAGGCGTTCCGATCGCGGGATGGCTCGTATCTGGACCCGACGGTGGAAGCTGCTCCTTTGTCCTCCGCAGGGATCGCAAACACCGTGGCCTTCCCCGATGCGCCGGGTTTCAGATCCAGATCCACCGCATCCACTAGAACCAGGGTCAATCCCGTCGAGCCCTGGGACACCATGGGGGTGCCCGGCGGCATGAAGAACTGGACATGCTGACGCCCTTTGTTTTCGACGGAGAACGTCATGAAATATTTCCAGCCATCCCTCGAAGCAGTGGCCGTGTGAATCAACTCTCCCTGTCGGGGAACAGATGGCCTGGTGTCCCCCGCAAATGAAGGAGGAGCGAAAAATAGCGCAAGGGCGCCAATCAGGGGGAACTCGAAAGGTTTTTTCATCGCCTCACCTTCGCGGTCCATGTCGCTTTGATGGTCTGGAATTTCCGAAGTTGTTCCTCTTTCACAGGTCCAATCTTCGTTCCATCGAGGCCCGTGAGGCCCGATACCAGCGTATCGGCGATGATCACCGCCCAATTGCTTTGCAGGGTCGTGCCCATGGCCAAGGCAAAGTCGGACTCCACTTTGGCTTCGTAGAGTTCAATGAGATTTCCGGTCCGGACCTCGATTCTCAGCACATCGCCGACCAGGTTTCCCCGCACGGTGCCTTTCACCGCCTTCCCTGAAGCATTGGTCATCCGTGCTTCACCAAAGACAGAGCGCATGTTTTGGCCCAGGATCCATTCCCCCCTGGAAGTCCATGGGGTTTTGGTGTGTTCATATCGCACCGTTACGTCCCAGGTCCCGACCACATTGCCCCTCACCCCCAGCATCACGTCGGCGTTGGCGGCTGAATCCTTTCCGATTTTTCCCATCCCGGCGATTTCTTCCCTGAGCGAACCCACCAGGACTTGCAAACCCTCACGATTCTCGATCCGGACTTCGCCGATTTCGCCACGATCCGCAAGGGAATTGAGATACACCTCATAGCTCTTGCACACATCCGCCAGTTCCCGGCCCAGCCTTGCCTTTTCATTTGAACCGGGTGCCCGGCTGAGGTTCTCCTGGAGCCGCCGGGCGTAATTGTAGAGCGCCTGGAAGCCCGTTCCCCAAGCCTGCTGTTCACACCGGTTCCGGCCCACAAATTCAGTCCACACATCGCCTTCCCAGGCCCACCAATCCTGGTCCTGATGCGTGAACTCATGCAGCACCGTGGTGGACCAATCCAGAAGGGCTTTTCGATCGGGCTTCCCATTCAGATTGGTGGGGAAGATCTGATCCAGCGCATTTTTATTGAACAGGGTGCGCTTGGTTCCCACCTTGGTGTCGGCTTGGGCATTCTTGCTGGGGGTGCCAAACGAAATGTCCTTGTTCTTGTTTCTATATTCCGCATCCAGGCGTAGAGCTTCGGTTTCATGCCCCATATCCTTGAGGCAACCCACCAGCTCCTTTATGGCGAGCGACTCCCTGCTTGCCGTTGGGACCTGGGCCGTGGCTGAAGCGATTGCAAACATGGCGGCGGTTGGAATCACGATCCGTTTGCTCAGATTGGCCCGCGCTGATTGAAGGCGGAATCGTCCGCTCATATACGCTCCTTCGATGAAAATGCCTGGCCCTGATATTTCGCCTTCAGAGTATGGGCACTCTCAAAGTTGAAGCAACACCAACGATCTCCATACCCCGGTCCTCCATTGAGCCTAGCCCAGGGTCCGGATCCTGGGTCAGTCAAAATGGCACAACTGGAATCTCTGCCCGAAGCAGCAAGCCTCAAGAACCAAGCCTGGCGGCACTCCTGTGTTCCTCAATTATTAATAACTTTACTTGGCCAGTTCCCTGATCAGCAGTTCAAAAGCCCGCAAGCCCTCGTAGTAGTTTGTTTCCCGGATGCGCTCGTCCTGGCCGTGGGCCCGGACATCGTCCTGGTCGATGGGCACGCCGGAGATCCCATAGGTGGGGATGCCCGCTATCCGAAGCTTCGCGCCATCGGTGCCGCCGGTCTCCATGGCCGGGATCACCGGGCAGCCGGACCACACCATCAACGTGGTCTTCTCCAGGGCCGTCATGAGGTCCTGCCGCAAAGGCGAGGCCAGGTTCTTCTGGGGTGTTCCCTCCATTGTCACTTTGACGCGCGGGTCGTTCACCAGGGACTCGAGCCTGGCTTTCACGGCCAGGATGTCTTCACCCGGCAGCAGGCGGCAATTCACGTTGGCCTTGGCCGTTTGCGGCAGGGCATTGGAAGCGTGGCCACCGCTGACCAGGGTCGCCACGGCGGTGGTGCGCATCTGGGCGTTCCAATAGGGATCTTCTGAAAGACGCTCAACCCCAGCCCTCCACGGAGTGGAATCCGGGGGACTCTGCACCAGCGCCGACATGTCCATGCCGAGCGGGCCTCCTTCAATCTTGGACATGCGGGCAAAGAAGGCGCGAGTGGTCTCGTTGAGGTCCACCGGGAAGGTGTAATCGGCGATGCGTGCGATTCCTGCGGCAACGGCATGGATGGGATTGGCCTTCCGGGGTAGGGAACTGTGGCCGCCGGAATCCTTGGCCTCCAGCGTGAACGTGTAGAACGCCTTTTCGCAGGTCTGGAAGGCGCGAAAACGGGGCAGGCCCTTGGTGGCCACGGGTCCGCCGCCATCGCCGTTGAGGCAGTATTCGGCCTCGATGAGATCCCGCCGATGCGCGAGCAGCCATTCGATGCCGTTGTAGAAGGTGGAACCCTCTTCGCCCGTGGTGAGGGCGAGGATCAGATCCTGCCTTCGGGTCCCACAATTTGGATATCCGCCGCGGGAAAGCCCGCATTGAGCAGCCGTTTCGCCATGGTCTTGGCGGCGGGGGTGGTGTCGCCATGCTCGCCGGTGGTATCCATGGAGATGAGTTCCGAAAGGATCTCCTTCGCCAGTTGCTGGTGCACATCCGGCGCCTGGGCTAGCAGCGTGAGGGCGGGCAGGGCCAAGAGCAGGCAGAGGGTCTTCATGGAGGACTCCGGAACGAATAAGCCAGTGTCCCATGGTGGCCTCAGGCCGGCCTGTTTCTGCGTTCCTTATCCATGGATTTCAGCGAGCAAATAGACGGGAGTTACAAGTACCTGCGGGATCGGCGACCAGCCACGCTTGCCATCCACTTGACAAGGCAGTGTCCCGGGAGGAGCGTGGATGCGGATCCAGCAGAGGTTCTCAGAGGTGTTTCATGGTGCGAAGCCTCTCTTTCACGCTCAACGGTAAGGCCGTGAAGGTCGACGCCGATGAAGGCCGCATGTTGCTGTGGGTGTTGCGCAGCGACCTGGGGCTCACGGGCACCAAGTACGGCTGCGGCCAGGGCCAGTGCGGCGCCTGCACGGTGCTCGTGGACGGCCAGCCCGTGCGCAGCTGCTCCACGAGCCTGAAGGCGGTCGCGGGGCGCAAGGTCACCACCATTGAAGGACTTGAGCGCAAGGACGGACTGCATCCCGTGCAGCAGGCCTTCATGAAGCACCACGCCTTCCAATGCGGCTACTGCACTTCCGGGATGATCCTCGCCTCGGCGGCCTTGCTGGAGGGCAAGCCGAAACCCACCCGCGAGGACGTTGCCCATCATCTGGAGGGCCACCTGTGCCGATGCGGCTCGCATCCGCGGATCCTCGACGCCGTGATGGACGCGGCCACCGGCAAGGGAGGTGGCAAATGAAACGCCGCGACTTCCTCCAGGGAACCGGCATCACGGGCCTGGTGCTTTTCTTTTCTGCCGATCAGGGGTTCGCCCAGGAACGCGATCGCCCCGATCGCCCCAATGCCCGGCCAGGCTACCCCTCGGACTTCAACGCCTATCTGTGCATCGCGCCTGATGGCCGCGTCACATGCCTGGTGGGAAAGGTGGAACTGGGGCAGGGCAGCATGACCGCCCTGGCCATGCTGCTGGCCGAAGAGCTGGATGTGGCCCTGGAGCAGGTGGACATGGTCATGGGCGACACGGACCTGTGCCCCTGGGACATGGGCACCTTCGGTTCCTTGAGCATCTGGCAGTTCGGACCCGTGCTGCGGGGCGCCGGTGCCGAAGCTCGTGCCGTGCTCGTGCAGATGGCCTCGGAACGGTTGAAAATTCCTGTCGAGCAACTCGTGGTGGTGAAAGGCATCGTCTCCAGGAAGGGCGACACCTCGATGCATGTCAGCTACGGAGAACTGGTGGCGGGCAAGAAGATCGAGCGGCATTTGGAAAAGGTCGCGCCCAAGCCCGTGTCGGCCTTCAAGCTGGTGGGCCGGGATACGGCACGCAAGGACGCGCGCGAGAAAGTGACTGGGAAGGCGATGTACGCCGCCGACATGAAGCTGCCTGGTCTACTGCATGCTCGGGTGCTGCGGGCGCCGGTCCATGGCGCGGCCCTGGAATCCGTGGACACGAGCGCAGCCGAGGCAATGGCCGGCGTTAAGGTGGTCCGCGACAAGGAACTGGTGGCGCTGCTCCATGCCCGTCCCGACGGCGCCGCGGAGGCACTGTCGAAGGTGAAAGCCAAATGGAAGAATCCCGTTTCCGATCTGGACCACAACAACATCTTCGAACACCTGCCCAAGACCGCGCCGAAGGCCCGGAGCCTGGCGGCCATGGGCGACCTGGCCGCGGGTGAGAAAGCCGCGGCCCAGGTCGTGGAAGCCACCTACACCAACGCCTACGTCGCTCACGCCCCCATCGAGACCCACGCGGCCCTGGCCGCCTGGGAGGGCGATAAGGTCACCGTGTGGGCCAGCACCCAGGCTCCCTTCATGGTGAAATCCCAGGTGGCCGAAGCTTTGGGTCTCGCGACCCAACAGGTGCGGATCATCACGCCCTACGTGGGCGGCGGCTTTGGCGGCAAGAGCGGCGGCCCCCAGGCCGTGACCGCCGCCCGGCTGGCCCGGCTGGCAGGCGCGCCCGTACTGGTGCAATGGGACCGCGAGGAGGAATTCTTCCACGATACCTTCCGTCCCGCCGCGGTGATCAAGCTTCGGTCGGGTGCCACCCGTGAGGGGAAGATCACTGCTTGGAACTGCAACGTCGTGGGCGCGGGGGACCGCGAAGCCGTGACCTTCTACGCGGTTCCCAACCAGCGCACTTTGAGTGCGGGAAGCTGGCAGGGAGGTAATCCGAAGGACATGCATCCCTTCGCCGTGGGTCCCTGGCGGGCGCCCTCGGCCAACAGCAACAACTTCGCCCACGAAAGCCACGTGGACAGCCTCGCTGCGAAGCTGGGGATGGATCCCGTGGCCTTCCGCCTGCTGAATCTTGAAGAACCCCGCATGCTCCGCGTGTTAACGGAAGCCGCGAAGCGCTTCGGTTGGGTGGCGAAGCCCGCTCCCAGCGGGCGCGGCGTCGGCGTAGCCTGCGGCCACTACCGCGGTACCTACGTGGCCGCCATGGCGGAGGTGGCGGTGGACCGCGCCTCAGGCCAGGTGCAGGTCAAGCGCATCACCCTGGTGCAGGACATGGGCGTGGTGGTGAATCCCGACGGCGCGCGGCAGCAGGCCGAAGGGAGCCTCATCATGGGACTCGGCTACGCCCTCACCGAAGAGATTCCGTTCAAAGGCGGCGATGTATTGGCGAAGAATTTCGACACGTACGAAATCCCACGCTTTTCCTGGGTGCCCAAGCTCGACATCACCCTCATCGACAATCCGCAGGTCCCCGCGCAGGGCGGCGGCGAGCCCCCGATCATCATCGTGGGTGCGCTGCTGGCCAACGCCATCCACGATGCCACAGGCGCACGACTCACCCACCTGCCCATGAACCCAGTAAGCGTGAAGGCGGCTCTGAAAGCGAAGGGATAGACTGACGACATCACACCTGACGAGCCCAGCGCATTTTCCTGGCTAGTCTGGTGGAGTTCCCTAGGAGTCCCCATGCCCTTTCTGTTGCCCTTGTTGCTCGCCCTCGGTATGGATGCGTCGGCCCAATCCGCTCCGGCGGCAAAGCCCAAAATCGCCACGACGCCATCAACCAAGCTCGCCGTCCTGCGCACGCTTCCGATCGGTGGCGACGGAGGCTGGGACTATGTGACCTTGGATTCCCAGGCGAAGCGCATCTATCTGCCGCGCTCGACCCGGGTGATGGTGCTCGATCTCGAAGGCAAGCAGGTCGGCGAGATTCCCAACACCGCAGGTGTTCATGGCGTGGCCGTCGCTCGTGATCTGGACCGGGGCTACACCAGCAACGGCCGCGCGAACACCATGACAGCCTTCAAACTCTCCACCCTCGAAGTGATCAAGGAAGTGAAGACCACGGGGGAGAACCCTGATGCCATCCTCTATGATCCCGCCACCAAGCAGGTCTTCACTTTCAACGGTCGAGGCAAGAACGCGACTGTCTTCAATGCGGAAACCTTGGATGTGGCTGGAACCATTCCCATGGGCGGCAAGCCCGAGTTCGCGGCCACCGATGGCAAAGGCCGCGTCTTTGTGAACGTGGAAGATACCCACGAACTGCTGGCAATTGACGCCAGGAACTTGAGAGTCCTTTCGCGCTGGTCCTTGAAGCCGCTGGAAGAACCCTCAGGTCTGGCCATCGATGCGGCGCATCAGCGCCTGTTCGCGGTGGGCCGCAACAAGCTCATGGCCATCGTGGATGCAGCCAGTGGGAAAGTCCTGACGACCCTGCCCATCGGCGAAGGCTGCGATGGCGTGGCCTTCGATCCGGGCACGGGATGCGCTTACGCTTCCAATGGCGAAGGGTCGCTCACGATCGTGCGAAACGATGGGAAGGACCATTTTGCCGTTGCAGGCACCATCCCCACCCGGAAGGCTGCCAGGACTCTCGCCGTGGATGAGAAGACGCACCTGCTCTACCTCCCCACCGCTGTGTTCGGCCCGGCCCCGGAAGTCCAGCCTGGCCAGCGTTCGCGCCCACCGATGCTGCCGGAAAGTTTCCAGATCGTGGTAGTCGGAGAAATACGCTGACTCAGCCCGGCTTGAAATACTTTTTGTCTTCCCAGGAGTTGCGGACGAAGGCCAGGATTGCGCAGGAAATGTCCTCTACGCCATGCCGCTCGTTGTTGAAAGTCGCGTCATAGAATTGGGGATCGGCCACGTTCTCGCCCAGGCAATGGTTCACGAACTTTTCCCGGCGCTCCTCGTTCTCCGTCACCTCGGCTTCTGCCTCCGTGTGGCTCAGCCCCATACGCCGGGCGTAGGTGGAGACCCGCCATTCATGGCTCCCGATCAATCGGAAGTGGAAGCAGTTTGGAAAGCCCTTGCATAAGATGGCTGCCCCTCTTCCCACCATGATCGAGTTGCCCAGCTTCGCAATTTCGACAAGGTAGTGCGCTACCTTGTCGAAGGCCAGATCATGGGTCACGAGCCCAGGTGAATGCAGGCCGAACGTCTCGATGACCCGGGACATGTCCCCCAGCCGCTTCAGCAGGCTTAATGAGATGCCCTCTTCCTTGGCCACCAACTCGATCAGGGACTTGTCGAGGATGTTCCAATGTTCCCCGGAGGCGGCCTCAAAGAGGGTTTTCAGGCGTTCTGCGAGCGGGTAGGCCTGGCAACCGAATTGGCGGGACAGAGTGATACCGGGGCGGAGCTTGATTTCTGAAGGCGAAATGTGCCGCTCCTGGATCTTCATCCAGCCATCGAACCTTCGCTCAATGTCTGGCGTCAAGGATGGAAGTGGCCTTGTCATGACAACCTCCCGGATCAGGATTTCAGCAGGAGCAACCGACGGAAGTGTACGTTCCCCCCGCCTATCCGCAATGTATACCCGAGGTCGGTTTTCCGTTGCAGATCAGTTGAGGCGGCAATTCCTAGCGCAGCGTTGTTTGGAAACGATCGGACTCAGTGGTTCAGTTGATCATTTTTCAACCGCCTGGGCCTGTCAGGCTAGTTTTATATGGAGAAACCCCCTTGCGGGGGTTTCTCCATGGTCGGGATGGCACCTAGCGTCTGCCTCTGGATCTCGTGCCTTCCTGGCCATAAGAAATGATCGGGGCGGGAAAATGGCTCCGGTGCTCGAACCGTTCGAACCTATGGTTCCTGCCGTAGTAATGGACCGGGTAGGGTTCATCCTCGCAATAAAAAGGCTGCAGGGGAGCGGGGTAGTAGCGGTTCCGAATCGGATAACTCCGATAGTCGTAGTCGTAATCGTAGACTGGATTGTTCCTGGTTTCGATGACGACAGGAGGCAGAACCCGGGTCACGCGGTCGAGGGTCCTTATGACTTGTCGGGGAGAGGGAAGGATGCCCAAGGGGTCCAGGATTTTGGGGAGGCGGTCTCCTCCTCTGTGCTGCGCGCTGAGTGTCATTCCTCCCGCCAGGACCATGATCAGCATGATGGCGAGGTGTTTGAATGGGGTTCGCATGTGAATCTCCTTCGAGGGGAAAGACACATGGATCGTGCCAACGAGCAAGTCGTTTCAATTCAACATGAACCGATGAGCATGCTGAATCAAGGCCGTTGCGAAATGAGCAAGCCGAGAGCGCCGTGTAGCAAAATGAGACTCGTGCCTGCGAGGCAGTTCACGGGTTTCCGCAATCGGAAGGGGCGGGACCCGCGGCGGCCGTCTTCCAGTTCGGGTTCTGCTTCAGCCATACCTGGCTGATCCAGGGGTCTTCATTCATATACTTCTCCAGCGCACCCATGAATTGAGCCGAGCGCAGGCCCGTGCGGACATTCTCGATGGACTTCCGGACCTGCCACTGGCGGCACGAGAGGGTTGCTTGCGACCCCGCTTTTTCGTCCTCCGCCTGGCAGTCATAGAATTCGTTGGCCTTGATGCTCCAAGCTAGCGAGCTTGATCCCGTTTCCCAGGAGGAAGCTTCCAGCTCGCGGAAAGCCGTGAGCACGCTGTTGAGGCCGGCCATCCGAACGGTGCTCCTGCGCTTGAGCTGCTCGACATGGATCATTTCATGGCCCAGCGAGGTCACCAGCCCTGCGGGAGAGAGCCAGATCGCGTCTGGCGAGATGGTCAGCGTCATTTTCCCGCCGCTGGACGCCGCCGGTTCCACGTGCGCCCAGTCCGAAGTGTTCTCCGGCGCTCCCCAGACCATATTGAAATCGGTGACCCGGTTCGGTCGCCAGAAATTGTTGATGATCCAGGCCACCAGCGCCGTATTGGTGGCTCCCCTCGGCACGCCCACCATTCCGATGCCGATTCCGAACAGCGCCTGGTTGTAAATCTGCTTGAAGCCCTGCACCTGCATGGCCGCACACTGAGGTGCAATCATGCACGCGCTGCAACTGATCCGCTTGCGGCAATCCCGTAGGCAGTTTCCAGGCCGGGAGAAGCGCCTTTCACTGCATCCGCACAGGATGTCCTGCGCGGCCGCAGATCCGGCCGCCGCCATGATCGAAGCGAGAACGACAAGCGCGAACCGTGAACGCGCGATGAAAGGCGACAGAAGAAACCTCATCAGTACCTCCCCGCTTGAGCGGACAGTTTGGACAAAACAGCTGGAGCCTTCTGAAAGGGTGGTGAACCGCCTGTCATTCCCTGAAGATCGGCTTGATTGTATTCACGCGGCGGTCCGGCGACAAAAGATGTTTCCAGTGCATGGATTGGGCATATCTTTCTGTGTCCGAGCACTTGGCATGGAGGAGCGAGTCGATGACCCATGAGACGGTTTCTTACATCCTGCAGCAGCTTGCCTATCAGCTGCCTGCCCTGTTCATCTACGTCGGGGGCGGCATCGCCGCGGCAGTGAACCTGAGACGTCAGCGTGCCTCATCGGTGTTGTGCCTGATCGGTTGTGTGGTTGCCCTCATGACGATTCTCGCCCTCACCGGGATCCAGGCCTGGCTCTTCGGAGCCCGGCAGAGCGGAATGTGGCCGATGGCGCGGTACGGGGAGGTCATGTCCCTGGTGGCAATGGCGGGAGCGGTCCTGCGCCCGATTGGTTTGGTGCTGATCCTGGTCGCAGTATTCATAGGCCGGAAGCAGCCCGCGCCATTATAAAACTCTTCGATCGTTGAGATGACGCCTTAACCTACGGAAGCACCAATGCCGGCAGCGCGGCCGCCTTCAACCTCCTGTTAAGATCGGCAAGATCGTTCTCCTTGAAAGCTTTCCAGGCACGCATGGCCCCCTCGGCGGATGGCCGAAGTTTTTCCAGGGACGTGCGAGCGTCCTGAGTGGGCGGGCCATCGGCGCCATCGGCCGCCATTTCCAATTTTTCCAAAGCTCCGTCGAGAAACTGAAGGCTCGTCGTGTGCTTCGGGGCAATCCACCACGTAGCCGACGACATGGGTTCGGCGATAGCCATCGCGTTCCGGCGGACCGCCTCGAGATCGGAGGACATTGCAGCATCTGCCGCGTCTGCCGCGTCGCCTGCTGCCTGTCTCTTCAGGATCTTGGTGGTCAGTGAGATGGCCTCTTCGAGCGCCGTCGTGACGCGTGCCCGCAGCGCCATGACTTCCGTGGCAAAGGCGAACTGCTCCGCGTAGGCCGTCAATGGAAAGGGCAATCGCGGGTCGGGCACGACCCTGAGCGGTTGCATGCGTTCCTGTCCATTGGCCCTCAAGATGACCTTGTAGTCGCCTGGTGGTGCCCAGACGCCATCAGCCCAGGTTCCGTGCGAGCCCGCCAGCGCGGGAAGCGCCGCATAACGGAGCGGCCAGATGAAGCGATGCATCCCCGGAGTCGTGGCCAGTGTCGACGGCGTGACGAACCACTCCGGCGCGGTCCTCAACGTTGCCGGAACGGCTTTCGGGGTCGGGTCCGCGCTGCTGTAACGGCGCACCACCTTCCCGTCGCTGTTGAGGATGTCGATCGTGACTGGAGAACTCGCCGCCGACTGTAAAAAGTAATCGATGCAGGCGCCGAAAGGCGGATTTTGAGCCATGGGCTCATCCTTGGGCAGCGGTGTCCCGGTGAATCCGGCCTGCCGTTCGCGTACCGCGGTGGCCGTTGGGAAGAGCCACACGCTTGCGCTTGCGACCATGGAATTCACCTGCCGCAGGGGGGTGATGTTGTCGAGGACCCAGAAACCCCTGCCATGCGTGGCAATGACGAGATCATCGCCATTCACGTTGAGATCGCGGACGGAGGTCACCGGGAGATTCAGCTGCAGCGGCTGCCAGCGATCGCCATCATCGAAGGAGACGTACAAGCCGCGCTCAGTGCCAGCGTACAGGAGGCCCTTCCGCACCGGGTCCTCGCGAACCGCGTTCACAAAGCTGCCATCGGGAATTCCCGACGACACCAGCTTCCAGGTTTTCCCGCCATCGTGGGTGCGGTAGATGTATGGGCGGGTGTCTTCGATGCGATGCCGGTCGATGGCCGCGTAGGCCGTTTCCGCATCGAAATGGGAGACGTCGATGATGCCGACCTTCGACCAGGCACCAAGGCCCGAGGGCGTGATGTCTTCCCAGTGCTCCCCCTCGTCTTTGGTGCGCCAGATCAGGCCGTCGTCGGTGCCGGCCCAGATATCGCGGTCGGCCAGCCGCGACGGCGCGATCGTGTAGATCACCCCCAGCCGCGGTCCGGAGTGGGGATGAAGATCAGCGGTGATCGGATCGAGATTCGGCGGAGTGCCGGGATTTTCGCGGGTGAGATCGGGGCTTATCACGGTCCAGTGCGAGCCTCCGTCGGCGGTCCTGTATAGCCGCTGATTGGAGAAATAGAGAACGTGCGGATCCCGCCGCGAGAAGACCAGCGGCAGGGTCCAGGTACGGCGATCGAAGGCGGGATAGGCCAAGGTCGGGTCAATCGGCTGCGTCTGTTGCGTCCGCAGGTTGAGCTTCTCGACGCGGCCTCCATAGATGATGTCGGGATCGGTTGGATCGGGAGCGATGTTGTCGCTCTCTCCTCCCGCTGTGACCTCCCTGAAATCCATCGTGCTGATGCCGTTGTACGTGTTGGTGCGGCTGGGAATGCCGACCGCGCCGGAATCCTGCTGCGAGCCGTAGACCCAGTAGGGAAACCGGTTGTCGGTGATGATGTGGTAGAACTGCCCGGTCGGCTGGTTGTACCAGGAACTCCAAGTGCCCCCGCCATTCAATGAGACCAGGGCCCCTTGGTCGACCCCGAGCATGCGCCGCTCCGGATTTTCCGGGTCGATCCACAGCTGATGGTAATCATCTCCGGTCTGATCGCCTTTGATGGGAACGAAGGTTTTGCCGGCATCTACGGACCGATGCAGATTGGTGTTGCATGCGTAGACGATGTCAGCGTTTTTCGGCTCGACGCTGATGCCCCCGAAGTACCAGCCCCGGCCCCAGATCCGGGCATCGTCGCTCGTGCGGATCCAGTTGGCCCCGCCATCGTCGGAGCGGTACAGCCCGCCTTTCTCCGCATCGATGATCGCGTAGACACGCTGCGGTTTCGTCGGCGCCACCGCCAGCCCGATCCTTCCCGGCTTGTCGGGCAACCCGTTGCCCTTCAACTCGTGCCAGGTATCGCCACCGTCCATCGATTTATAGAGCCCGCTGCCCGGGCCGTTGGAAGGTGGATAAATGCTCCACGGCGTCCGACGCGTCTGCCAGAGAGTGGCGTACATGACGTGCGGGTTGCCGGGTTCGAAGGCGACATCGATGGCGCCGGTGTCATCGTTCTTCCCCAGCACCTTCTTCCAGGTCTTCCCGCCATCGATGGAACGGAACAGTCCCCGCTCGGCATTCGGGCCGTAGGGATGGCCGAGCGCGGCGGCATAGACGATGTCGGCATTCTCTGGATGCACCAGGACACGGCCGATCTGTTGCGAATCGGTCAATCCGATATGGCGCCAGGTAGCGCCACCATCCACCGTTTTGTAGACACCGTTGCCTTGCGAAATATCCGACCGCATGTCCGCTTCGCCGCTGCCGACATAGATCGTTTTCGGCGCCGAGGGCGCAACCGCCAGCGCTCCAATGGAGCCGATCGGTTGAGCGTCAAAGATGGGGCGCCAGGTGCGCCCTGCATCGAGCGTTTCCCAGACGCCTCCGTTCACGCTGCCGAAATAGAAATGCAGCGGCTCCTTCGGCACGCCGCTGACCGCGAGCACCCTTCCCCCTCGGAAAGGCCCGAGCAATCTCCAGCGTAGATCCTGGAACAGGGCTGGATCGGCCGCGGCTGCCTGGATGGAAGCGAGAATCATCAGTCCAGATGTGCAGAGGATATGGCGTAGAGGAAGCATGAATACTCCTGGCGAGGCCTTATATCGGCTGGACGCAAAGGGGAGAAGCAACCTGAAGCGTTTGCGGATTGTTACACAAGTCCCATCTACGGTTTCCACGCAATCATGCTTCCAGCCGCCCTTGCCGGTGTCTTTCAGGATGAACCTTCTGCCCACCTTGCTCTGGTGCGTCAAACGGCTGGCGATGACATCGAGAAACTGGAGCAGCCATCCGTTTATTTGAAACGATGCGAAACTGGCACCGTAGACGCATCAAGGCCGGGGTGAAAGACTCTAGAACCAAGGAGGAAGGTCATGGGAGACAAGGGCGGCAAGAAGGACAAGGAGAAAGCCCAGAAGCAGACGTCCGAGAAGCAGAAGGAGAAATCAAAAACCAAGTTGGAAAAGCAGCCTAAGAAAAAGAATTGACAGCAAGCGGTCCCTACTTGCCCGCCCTTTGAGCGGCAAGGTGTGCGAGGTCCCGGTGTTTGTTCTCGAGGATCTCAGCGCGTAGCTCTGACTCGTCGCCTGACAACAGCCGCGCAAGGGGCTTTCCCTCGCCAAAGTGCTCACGCACGATCTCGGCGACATCCTCCGCGCGGACCTTCGAGTACCAGACCGGGGCGGTGGAAGCGTTCACATGGAACGTTTTACCGGAAGTGTCCGGATCGGGAGGAAGTAGACCACTGGGGACCAGGCGAGGTAACGCGGGCAAGTGTAGCCCGGAGGCATGGACTCCGGCCCCAGGGTGACCCCTATCGGCAGGATCGGTCGGGGCGCCCCGCCACTGGCAGGAATCACCATCAACTGTCCCTTGTTCGGCCCCGGGTCCCGGTTTCCATAGGCGATGGACTGCCCATCCGGCGAGAAGCTTGGGCAGTCCGAAAGACCGGTCGTCTGGATCCGCATGCCCATCGCGCCATCCACGCTGACCGCCACGGAATTTCGGGCCGACTCGATGAAGGCGACCTTCCGGCCATCCCTGGACCAGGCAGGATGCCACCCCCCGCCGATCGAATTCGGTTCCGCACCGTTGGCCTTGGAGAGCGCCACATAGCCCGTGGGGTTGCCAGTGTTCAGGTCCTCGTAAGCCAGATTCTGGGCATTCGGCGACCAGAGGGGCGCTACCTTGCGGAAGCCCCGCGACAGGAGCGTGAGCCCCGTTCCATCCGGGTTGAGGGAGTAGAGCTGCATCCATCCCTCCCCCCCTGTTTCGGTCTTGTTGAAAACCAGCTTGTTGTTTGCTCCCCAGTCCATCCCGCCCACCTTGAAATGGGTCAACTCGGTCTTCTGGGTCCCATCCACGTTGACGCGCCACAGGTGCAGTCCAGGGGAGGCGATGTACGCCAGAGCCCTGCCGTCTGGCGACCAGGCGATCGGTGCGGTGGACTCAATGTGGTCATTCATGACCCGACTCAGACCGCTCCCGTCCATATGCACCATGCGCAGATAGCAGTACCCCCCGTCCAGGGTGACGAAGGCGATCTTGGAACCGTCCGGTGACCAGACCGGCTTGAAGTCGGTCGAAGCGTCATGAGTGAGGTTGAGCAGGCCGGTCCCATCCGGGTTGATGAGGAAAATGTCCCGCTGCGAGCCGTAGGGGGGGACCGCCTGGTTTCCGACGAACAGTATCCTGGTCTGCCCCAGGACCTTCGGGTTGCGCGGGAGGACCGGGGTCCGCTGGGTCGGCTGCGCGGAGGCCGCGACGGCGAGGGCCAAGCCCAGCGCCGAGGATAGGGCCCAGCGGAGAATCTGCATGACGGCGGTTTGCATCCTGCTCCCTTGGTTTGGTGAAATTGTAGGCAATTGCAGTGTTCTGCAGTTCGTCGGACGAGGTCAAGGAACATTGGGCTGCGCCCGCGCCGGAGCGGTTCAAATCCCGTTGGCCTCCTCCGTTGTAGGGTGGAGTTACATGGTGAACGGGATTTCCCTCCGGGCCGCGCCCGGCTGCGCACGGCCATCCGCTACGCGGACCGTCTGCGGTCGCTCTCGCGCCCTTCGCCTTGGCCTACCTGCGCGCCAACGGGATTTGAACCCGTGCTGCCGCCGTGAAAGCGATGCCGTAACTACTTTGGCGAACTCTGGCGAACGTGCTAGAACACTAATGAATCAAGTGTTTAAGCATTTTCTGTTCTCTTGACTTCGGAGCCGTTCGGGAACATCTTTGGAGGCTCAAAATGTCCCGGTCCCAGAGAGACGCGCACCTGGACACCCGGTCTTCCCGCTTGTCGAGATTGAAGCCACGCAAAGCACCCTACTGGTCGTCTCTTGGGGTGGGCCTGCAGCTCGGATATTTTCGCCCAGCGAAGGGTCCTGGAACCTGGCGGGCACGGTTCTACAGCGCCGACACGCGATGCCGTTTGCAGACCGCTCTGGGAACGGCGGACGACTACGCCGATGCCGATGGGGTTCTCTCTTTCAGCTTCGCCCAGGCTCAGGCCAAAGCCCGGGAATGGTTCGATGTGGCGCACCAACAATCCACAGGCGAGGTGATCCATCGGGGACCGTTCACCGTCACACAGGCATGGGAGGCCTACCGCCTGGACTGTGAGCGCCGGGGCATCAAGAGCATGGACCGCACCATTGGCGCGGTGAAACTTCATATCCTTCCAGCCCTGGGAAGGATCGAAGTGACCAAGCTGACGCGCCTGCACATCGAGCGCTGGCACGAGGCTCTAGCGAAGGAATCCGCGCGGATGAGGCCGAAGGCCGGGGAGAAGGAAGCGTTCCGGCCGGCCCCTTCCACGCCCAATGAGGTGCGCGCGCGGAGGGATTCTGCGAACCGGGTACTGTCGATTGTGAAGGCGATGTTGAGCCATGCTAAGGCCCGGCGCCTCACTCAGGCCAGCGGAGAAGCCTGGAGAGAGACACGGCCCTTCAAAGGGACCACGTCTTCACGGATCCGTTTCCTAGATCCCGATGAAGCCCAGCGCCTCGTGAACGCTGCGGATGTGGACCTCCGCTACTTGGTGCAGGCCGCGCTCTTCACGGGTGCCCGCTTTGGCGAGCTGACGCGTCTGCAGCCGCGGGATTTCAACCCCACATCAGGGACGATTTTCATCGCTGAATCGAAAAGCGGAAAGCCGCGCCATGTGGTCCTGACAGAAGAAGGGCAGGCCTTTTTCAGGGCGATGGTCATCGGACGTAGGGCGGACGACACGCTTTTCTTGCACGAGGGCTTTGATGGCCGTCAGTGGAAGCAAGCCAAGGTGTTGCGCCCCTGGAAGCGATCCGAACAGAACCGCCCGATGCAGGCTGCTTGCGCAGCGGCAGGCCTGGAGTCCCTCACCTTCCATGAGCTTCGGCACACCTACGCCTCGCTGCTCATCAATAACGGAGTTCCGTTGGCCTATGTGGCGGCCCAGCTGGGGCACGCCGATACACGCATGACCGAAAAACACTACGGGCATCTATCCCCATCGGCTCTTGCTGAAGCGATCCGGACCCTGGCACCGAAGCTCGGCATTCATCAGCCCGGGAAGATCGCAGGATTGCGAATTCTCGGAGCCTGATCTGGGCGAAATTGGTCAAATCGCTACTGATAGCCACGCCTATAGACTAGGTGACATCAGGCTCGAGATTCCAGGCGGTCGCCATGAGAGGTTGAGCCCATTCGGGTAGAAGGTATATCACTACGCCACAAGACTCCTATCCCGGTTCACATTCAGCACCACGAACAGGGTGGGCATCACGAGGAAGACCATTGGGAGTTGGAAGGCCATGCCACTGATGATGGCGATCGCGAGGGGCTTCTGCATGGCGGCGCCCTGGCCAAGACCGAGGGCCAGAGGCATCAGGGCCAGGATGGCCGCCAGCGTGCTCATGGCGATGGCGCGCATCCGGTGCTTGCCCGCTTCGATTAGGGCTGCCGCGGTGTCCAAGTTGCCGGGGAGAGTCTGATATTCCCACACCAGGAAGATGGCCACTTCGGTCACGATCCCCAACACCATGGTCATGCCCATCATCGAGGAAATGTTCAGCTCGGTCCCCGTGACCCATAGGCCGATGAAGACGGCAAAGAGCGAGAGCAGGGCGGTGGCCATGACGCAGAGGGCGGGCCGGAAGCGTTCGAAGAGGAAGAGCAACAGGAAGAACACCAAGGCGACCGCCGCCGCAAAGACCGCCATAAGGCCTTGAAAGGCGATCCGCTGCTGTTCGTAGAGTCCGCCGAGGGTCGAGTAGACCTCCTTGGGCACGAGTCCCGGCGAGGCCAGGAGGCGCTTCACGTCGGAGACGACGGAGCCCATGTCGCGTCCCGAGATGCGCCCGGTGACCGCCAGCATGCGCTTAAGGTCTTCGCGCATGATCTGCGGCTGGCCCGTGACGGGCGTGACCGAGGCCACGCGACTTAAAGGGAACAGATGCCCGTCGGGGGCCCGCAGGAGCAGGTTCCGGATGTCGCGGGTCTTCCGCCTCATGTCTGGTGGCGTCCACAGGCGCACGCCGACCATCTTGGGTCCCTTCTGGATCTGGGTCTGCACTAGACCCTCCAGGTAGCCTTCCAGCAGTGAGGTAACGGCCTCCGGATCGATGCCCTCCAGCCCAGCCTTCACGCGGTCCACCCGTATGTCGAGCGCATCACCTGCAAGCACGATACCGCTCTTGACGTCCACGACGCCGGGGATCTTCTTGATGGCTTCTGACACTTTGGTCGATGTGGCCGTGAGCGTGGCCTCGTCGTCGGAGAAGATCTTGATCTCGATGGGCTGCGGCACCGACGTGAGGTCGCCGATCAGGTCCTCCATGAGCTTGGCCATCTCCAC
>JANYJQ010000175.1 GCA_025358435.1 Holophagaceae bacterium | reverse complement strand
TAGCGGGGTCGCTGACGCGGCCCCGACTTTGTTGAGCCACCTCGCGGTGGCCACCTCTTCACCAAGGCAACATCTGCTCCAGTCGTAGGTCCTCCTTTTCTTGGTGTCGGATGTAGTCGCGGACTGTTGCTTCATCGCGTCCCACCGTGGACACGAAGAACCCCCGTGCCCAGAAATGCTGCCCAACGAAATTCCGCTTCCGTTCGCCATACACCCTGGCCAAGTGAATCGCGCTCTTACCCTTGATGAATCCAATTACCTGCGACACCGCATACTTCGGTGGAATCGATATCAACATGTGCACGTGATCTACCATCAAGTGCCCTTCTAAAATCCGGCTCTCCTTCTGCTCAGCCAACTTTTTGAACACCTCGCCCAAGTGAGGCCTCAATTTTTCGTACAGCACTTTTCGACAGCATTTTGGGATGAATACCACGTGGTACTTACACTCCCATTTCGAGCGGTTTAGACTTTCTGCTGAGTCCATCTCGGTTCTCCTCATGTGTGCTTGGCGGCTCACATGAAAAGTTGTCGAGGTGGACTGCTGTTTATGTCAAACATCTACTGCCACCCCGGCAGAGCCGGGGGATCTCCTATGGCTTGTTAGTCCTGGATCCTGATTCCTGGGGTCTCATGGCAGCACCTTCGGAGCTCCATTCCTGAGCTCGCGTCTGGTTCCATTCCTTCTGGTGAAATCCACCGCAGAACCCAGGACTATTTTTTCTCAGGTAATGGATATTTCGTCGCTTTGGTCCGGCTCGGTCGGAAAAACAGCATGGTCTTGCCGATGGTCCAGACGTGCTCCAATCCTTCGATTTTCCCGCACAGGGCATCGATGGCTGTTTGCTCGTCTTCGAATGTGTTGTGGTTCAGCTTGATCTTCACCAACTCAAGGCTGTCCATCATGATGTTCAGTTCCGAAACCAGCGCCGGTGTCACGCCCCCCTTGCCGATGTGCACAACTGGCTTCAAGTGGTGGGCTTCGCCCTTCAGGTATTGGCGCTGTTTAGGTGTAAGCATGGCAATCTCCGACTAAGCCAGTGTAGGGGGTGGCTACGTTGGAGAGAAAAACAATCGCTGAGGCGCGCGGAGGGTGCAGAGGTGCTCAGAGAACCGCCGCGTAGCAAAATCATTTTTCGGACCTCGGGTTTCTCCGCGGCCCTCTGCGACAGCTATTCCGATCCAGATCAGCGCCGCCGCACCAGCACCAAGGTCCGGTCGTCCGCCAGGGGCGCTCCGCGGGTGTGGCGGTCCAGCGAATGGTGGATTTCATCCCCAACGATGGGAAGGGGCTTGCCTTTATGGGCGGTCACGGCGTTCCGGATGCCCACCATGTCGAAATCGATGCCCGCGGGATTCTGCGCTTCAGTGATGCCATCCGTGTAAAGCGCCAACATGTCCCCCACCGCCAACGTCTGCTCATCCTGGCCATAGGGTGTGCCTGCCAACATCGCCAATGGCATGCCGTGGGAGCCTAATTCCAATTCGCTGCCATCCGCCCGAAGCAGCAACCCGGGATTGTGGCCGGCATTGGTGAATTGAACCGTACCCGTGGCGGGATCCAGCAACAGGAAAAAAGCCGTGATGAAACGGTTCTTGGCTGTGTGCAGTCCAAGCGCGCTCGAGATTCGCGAGGCCAGTTCGGATGGGGGGAGCATGATTTCCGCCCAGGCATACATGTAAGCGGTGAAGGCCGCCATCATCAGACCCGGGCCCATGCCCTTTCCACTCACATCGGCGATGGCCACGTAAATCTTGCCATCGGGCCTGGGCCAATAGCCGTAGAGGTCCCCGGACACCTGCCTTGAGGCCTCATTGGAGCCGTAGAGTTCCCAGCCCACGATAATGGGATCCTTTTCCGGCAACAGCTTCTGCTGGATCTGGCGGGCCATGGCCAACTCCTGATCCATGGCTTTCTTTTTCTGGACTTCCTCCACAAGCCGGGCGGTGCGGATCTTGGCAGCGGCGATGTGGGCAAGGGCTGTCACCAGGCGGAGATCATCCTCGGTGAAGGGCTCGCGATAGGCTTTAGCGTCCATATAGATCAGGCCGATGACCTGGCCTTCATGCTCAAGGGGCGTGACCATGATGGTGGCCATGCCGCTGCGCACGATGCTTGCCGCGGCGGAAGTCCGTGGATCGTCGAACGCATTGTTCACGAGCAGCGCCTCGCGGCGTTCCATGGCTGCGTCCACCAAGGTCTGGCTCAGCTTGATGGGCTTGCCCTGAAGGAATTCATTGGTACGCACCACGACAGGCTGCAACTCGCCGGCCAAATCCTTCAGCATCACCACGCTGCGGTCCGGCTCGAAGAACTGGAAAAGCCGCTCCATCAGATGGTCCAGCAGGATTTCGGTCGCCACGTCCTGCACCAATTCCAGGGTGAGGTCGCTCACCATCGCCAGAGCGTCGAGCCATCGCTTCGCCTGGTTCTCTGGATGCACGGTGCCATAGGAACCACTGCGCAGTTCCGCTGCCCGGAACACCATCGTGCCGCTGGACAGCTGATCTACGGCGCCCTTGTCTATCTGCACCGCCGACATCATGGTGACGTTCGTGGGTTCTTCTCCCAGGGTCAACATCACGGTGCCGAGCACGAGGTGGTCGCCGGCCCTCAAAGGGTGGACACCCTTGACCCGCTCTCCGTTCACCATGGTCCCGTTCAAAGAGCCCAGATCCTCGATCAGGGCTTTGCCGTCCTGGATCTCCAGCCGAGCATGGTGCCTGGACAAACTGGCATCCTCGATGACGATATCGTTTTGGGCCGACCGGCCGATGCGCCAGGAAAGCGGTCCGGGACCCAGCATTCGCGGGGCCTGGCCAGGAATATGGAGAAAGAGGAGGCTCATGGGTGTGACAACTCGGATCATGCTAGCAGCGGCCTCTCTGTTTTTTGCAATTTCATTCAGTTGCCTGCTGGAAGCGCAGGGCCAACCCTGATCCGGGGACCATGAGAGACTTTCCCCTTGCTGGAGTTCCCATGAACATCTTCACCTGGACTCTTTGGGCCATGTCCGCGCCGCTCTTGCTGGCTGCGCAACCACCCCGCACCCTTCGTGTCGACTACGTGCACCAAGGCACCGCAATTGCCGAATCCTTTGGATTGGACCGCGTGGTGCTGGAGCCCCTGCCATGGCCCGGCAACCCCGCCAAACCCGTGGATGATTCCAATCTTGGCAAGTTCAAGTTCGAAGTGCGGAACGCCAAGACCAAAGACCTGCTCTATTCCCGCGGGTTCGCCAGCATCTTCGGCGAGTGGCAGGACACCGCCGAAGCGGCAAAACGAAGCCGTGCCTTTTCGGAATCCTTCCGGTTTCCCAAGCCCGAAAGCCCCGTGGACATCCACCTTTTCCGCCGCGCTGAAGATAATGGCTGGAAAGAAATCTGGACCCTGAATGTCGATCCCGACGCCCAGGATGTGGACAGTTCGAGGCCGCCAAGCGCCGGAGACCGGGTGGCGATTCAAACGAGTGGTGATCCGTCCTCGAAAGTGGATTTCCTGATTCTCGGGGATGGCTACACCGCGGCCGAACGGCCCAAGTTCATCAAGGACGCAAAACGTCTGGCGGCCCTGCTTTTCGCTGTGTCCCCTTACAAGGAACACAAGTTGGATTTCAATGTGTGGGGCCTTTGCCCCCCCTCCGTCGAAAGCGGCATTTCGCGGCCCAGCACCGGCATCCACCGCCGGAACCCCATCGGATGCACCTATGATGCCTTCGTGGCCGAAAGGTACGTCCTGACCTTCGACAACCGCGCCTTCCGGGATTTCGCGTCCCAGGTTCCCTACGACTTCGTCGAGATTCTGGTGAATAGCCGCACCTATGGTGGAGGCGGAATCCATCAGCTCTACAGCACCGTCGCCAGCGACAACGCCTTCGCACCCTACCTTTTCATCCATGAATTCGGTCATCAACTGGCCGGATTGGCCGACGAGTATTACACCAGCGACTCCGTGCTGGAGACGGGGAAACCGCGCATCGAGCCCTGGGAACCGAACGTCACCGCTGATCCAAAGCATCCGAAATGGATAGCTTTGGTGAGCCCCAGCCTCACGCTTCCCACGCCCTGGAAGAAATCAGAATTCGAATCGTTCAGCCATGGGATCCAGGCAGAACGCCACGCCATCCGCGCCGCGAATAAGCCTGAAAACGTGATGGAAGATCTTTTCCGTCGAGAGCTTCAGCACGAGACCCAGTTGCTGGGAACTGACACCAACAGCGGCCAAGTGGGGGCTTTCGAGGGCGCCAATTACGAGGCCACGGGCTATTTCCGAAGCCAGGAGGACTGCATCATGTTCACCCGCGACGACGTCGGTTTTTGCGCCGCCTGCCGCAAAGCCATCGAAGGCGTGATCGCGCAGTACACTGGGCGCTGAACCCCGCCATGCCCCTGAATCCTGGTGTCCGCCTCGGCCCCTACGAGGTCCTCGCGCCCATCGGCGCGGGCGGCATGGGCGAGGTCTACCGGGCGAAGGACCCCAAGCTCGATCGATTCGTGGCCATCAAAGTGCTGCCCGAGCTGCTGGCCAAAGACCCGAAAGCTTTGAGCCGTTTTGAGCGCGAGGCCAAGGCCCTGGCGGCTCTGCAGCATCCGAACGTGCTGGGGATTTTCGATTTCGGCCGCGAAGGCGAGACGGTTTATGCGGTGATGGAATTGCTCGAAGGCGAGACCCTGCGGGACCTGGTCGCCACGGGGCCCCTGCCGATGCGGAAAACGCTGGAGATCGCCAGCCAGATGGCGCGCGGCCTTGCGGCGGCCCATGCGAAAGGCATCGTCCACCGGGACATGAAACCGGAAAACGTGTTCCTGCTGAAAGACGGCCGCGTAAAGCTGTTGGACTTCGGATTGGCGAAAAACCTAGCCCTGCCACGGCCTGACGATGTGGACACCCTGGCCATGGGGGCCGCGGCGCCCACGGAAAAAGGGTTGTTGCTGGGGACGCTCAGCTACATGAGTCCTGAGCTGATCCGCGGCGGCGACGCCGACACCCGCAGCGATCTGTTTTCATTCGGCGTGGTGCTCTTCGAGATGATCACGGGGCGCCGCGCTTACACCGCGCCTTCCGCCGTGGAGGTGCTCGCGGCGATTCTCACCATCGACCCTCTGGAGAGCGGGGCTTTAAGTGAAAACCTCGACCCGGCCATGAAGCGGATCCTGGTCCGCTGCCTCGAGAAGGAACCGGATCAACGGTTCCAATCCGCCCAGGATCTTGCCTTCGCGCTGGAAGGTGTCATCCCCAGCAGCGCCGCCGCCCTCACGCAACCCGTGCGTCTCGAAGCCATCCGTTCCGCGCGGCCCATCGCAAAATGGAAACAGCCGCTCACCGTGATAACTTCGCTGGCATTTCTGGCGGTGGGACTTGGCATCGGCTACCTGGCCTTTGGACAGCAATCGGCAGGTTTGCCCATTCTGCGCCCCCTCAGCGGTTCTGGGCGGGACAGTCTGCCTAGCGCGTCACCTGACGGCAAAACCATCGCCTTCGTGTCCGAGCAGAACGGGACCTCGCGCATTTGGCTCCTGCAGGTGGCGAGCGGCAACCAGACAGCCCTCACCGAGGGCCCCCGGGATGACTTTCCCCAGGTATCTCCAGACGGGGCTGAAATCCTCTTCCGCAGAAGAGAAGGGGACATTTTCAGTCTCTACCGGATTGGCGCGGTGGGCGGCTCGCCCACAAGGGTGGCAAGGGACATCCAGCATGGCGCATGGACCGCGGACGGACACCGGGTTGTCCTGCTGCGCATGCTTTCCGAAAACCCAGCCCGCACTTCCGTGGCCGTCGCCAATCGGGATGGAAGCGAGGAACATCCAATCGCCGAGATCCCCGAGAGGTTCGTCCCGCCCCGCTGTTCGCCCGATGGCCGGCGAATGGCGCTAGCGCCAATCCCGCAAACGGCCGGGGCCCCACAGACCGTCCACCTGCTGGATCTGGACGGACAAAGGCACCAGGTATTGCCCGCCTTCCGGAATATCGGACGGGTTTCGGTCCCGGTCTGGCTCGACGGGAACACCCTCCTCTATGTCCAGGCAAGCAGCGCAGGAGGCGCCTTGCCGGGACAGTCCGCGCAATTGATCCGCCATCCCCTTCGATGGGGTTCTGCCAAGCCTTTGATGTGGCTGCCGGACCGATGCCAGGGCCTGGATCTCATCGGGAAAGACGGCCTTATCCTGGACGCCCTGCCCCAGCGCCAGGGACTTCGGGACGTGCCTTTGGATGGCGGTCCGCCCACCTGGCTCACCCGCGGCGGCGGCAGCGACCGCCAGCCCGTGGTTTCGCCAAACGGGGAATGGGTGGCCTTCTCCAGCAACCGCTCCGGCAATCTCGATCTCTGGTCCGTCTCCCTGCGCACCCGCGAAGTCCGGCGCCTCACGGATGACCCTGGCGATGATTGGGATCCGGCCTTCAGCCCCGATGGTTCGACCCTGGTGTGGAGCAGCAACCGATCAGGCCATTTCGAGATCTGGAAGGCCGACGCGGACGGCAGCGCCCCCCGCCGGATCAGCTCCTACGGGACCGACGCGGAGAATCCTCATCTCAGTTTGGATGGCGCCTGGATCTATCATGCTTCGGGCAATCCTTCAGCCCCAGGTTTGTGGCGCCTCCACTTGGATGGAAGC
>JANYJQ010000160.1 GCA_025358435.1 Holophagaceae bacterium | reverse complement strand
CCCGGGGGTCACACCCGTTCCCATACCGAACACGGCCGTTAAGACCCGGAGGGCCGATGATACTGCGTTTCTAAGCGTGGAAAAGTAGGTCGCTGCGACGTTAAACTCTGAAAGCCCCACACATATCGTGTGGGGCTTTTTCATTGGAAAGCGAGTAATCATCCAACATCGCGGGTGGCCAGAACGCTGTCTTTCCCTTGACTGCTGTAGGCCAAAGGGATGGTAATTGGAATTCGAGGTTTAAGAACTGAAAACCGGGTTCAAGGGAGGTATCCATGCAAATCATCAGAAGCGATCGGATCACCATCCGGCCCATTCAGCCCCAGGAGGCTGACATTCTCCTGGACCTGCTCAGCGTTCCAGACATAGCCAACGAATTTCAAAACATGGCGCCTTTGGACAGGTCAGGCCTTTTTGAAGAAATTACCAAACGGGTAAATGGCACGAACAAGCTCAGCCAGTGGCTCTGGATTGAGAACCAGTCAACCAGCGATATCGAAGGTTTCATTCTCATCTCGCATTATCCTGTCGCCCCTAGAGCTAGCCAGATCTTCTACGCCTTGCGTCCCTCTGGTCGAGGCAAGGCTTTCGCTACCGAGGCGGTTGGCCTTGTTCTGGCATATCTCCAGACAGTGGAAGGAGTCCCAATCGTTTTTCTAAGGGGCAAGGCGGAGAATTGCGCAAGCGTGTCCGTCGCACAAAGAGCGGGCTTCGCTGTGTTGTATAAAAATGCCACATTTTGGGGCTATAACAGCGCCGATAAAGAATTCGGGAAAAATGATTTCATATCAGTTCTCAATTTGATCAACCCTCGGCCTGATATCAGGCCGTTCCCAACCTTTTCGAAGACGGGTGGAACCTTCTTTATGAGCTAGAGGGCAAATCCGATGCACCATCAACTCGCCCGTTCTACTTCAAATCGGTAATCGGAATTCTTGCCGGATCAACGTGGGATTTCTAAACCAAGGCGTGAAGCCCTTCCCGCTATCCTATAGCATCCGAAGAGGCTTCCATGACCAAACATGTTTATTCCTTTGGCGGCGACCGCAATGAGGGCAGCGCCAAAATGCGGAACCTCCTAGGCGGGAAGGGCTGCAATCTGGCGGAAATGGCGAGCCTCGGAATTCCCGTGCCGCCTGGCTTCACCATTACCACCGAAGTCTGTGGCCTTTATTACGCCGCCGGCCAACAGCTTCCTGACGCGGTCAAGCAAGAGGCGCTTGAGGCGCTGAAGTGGCTGGAAGGCGCTCGTGGGCTCGTTTTCGGTGACGCAGACAAACCTCTGCTGATATCCGTCCGCAGTGGCGCACGCGTTTCCATGCCCGGCATGATGGACACTGTCTTGAATTTGGGATTGAACGATCAAACTGTTCTGGGCCTTGAGAAGGCAAGTGGCAATCCACGGTTTGCCTGGGACAGCTACCGGCGCTTCATCACCATGTACAGCAACGTAGTGTTGAATGTCCATACCAGTCTTTTCGAAGCCGAATTGGAAGGGCTCAAAAATCGCGCAGGGAAACATCTGGATCCTGATATCACCGCGGAGGAGTGGAAAACCCTCGTGTCCGCCTACAAGGAGATCGTGCAGGATGAGACGGGCAAGCCCTTTCCCCAAAATCCGATGGAGCAGCTATGGGGCGCTGTTTCCGCGGTATTCAAAAGCTGGAATACGCCGCGGGCGGTGACCTATCGGAAGTTGAACCGCTTCTCGGACGACTGGGGCACCGCGGTCAACGTGCAGAGCATGGTATTCGGCAACATGGGCGAAGACTGCGGTACCGGTGTGGCCTTCACTCGAAATCCCGGCACCGGGGAGAAACTATTCTACGGGGAATACCTTATCAACGCCCAGGGCGAAGATGTGGTCGCGGGCATCCGCACGCCGCAGCCCATCTCATTGAGCCAGGCCAAAGGGACCAATCTGCTCAGCCTGGAAGAGGCCATGCCGGAGACCTTCCATCAGCTCCTTGCGACAGCAAACCGGCTGGAAACCCACTTCAAGGAAATGCAAGACATCGAGTTCACCATCGAGCGCGGACGGTTGTTCATGTTGCAGACGCGGACCGGCAAGCGCACCGCCGTGGCGGGCATCCGGATCGCCTTGGATCTTGTCGAGGAGGGCCTCATATCGAAGAGTGAAGCGCTTCAGCGCATCGACGCGGATTCACTTTCCCAGTTGCTCGCACCGGTCTTCGATCACAAGGAAAAGGACCGCCTCCGCAGCGAAGGCAAATTGATGACGACCGGTTTGAACGCCGGTCCAGGCGCGGCGACCGGGCGCATCGCCTTGAATGCGGCCGACGCTGAGAAGATGGCCGCCGAAGGTCCGGTAGTGCTCGTGCGCGTGGAGACATCGCCCGAAGACATTTCAGGGATGATCGCAGCGCAGGGAATTCTCACGGCTCGAGGTGGCATGACCAGCCATGCTGCGGTAGTGGCCCGCGGCATGGGAAAACCATGCGTCTGCGGTGCTTCCGCTCTGAACATCGATGAGAAGGCGGGATCGGTGAAAGTCGGTGGACTGATCCTGAAGGCGGGTCAGGATTGGATTTCCATAGACGGTTCCACCGGAGAAGTCTTCGCCGGCCAGCTGGGCGCCCATCCGTCCGAAGTGAACCAGGTGCTGGTTGACGGCAGCCTCAGGGCTGAGGACAGCGCAGTCTACCTGTGCTTTTCAAAGATCATGGCCTGGAGTTCCGAGGCGAAGAAAATGAAGGTGCGCACCAATGCCGATACACCGGGGGATAGCGTGGTTGCGCGCGCCTTTGGAGCCGAGGGCATCGGCCTTTGCCGCACAGAGCACATGTTCTTCGAAGGAGAGCGGATCCAGGCAGTCCGCGAAATGATCCTGGCCTCGGATCTGGAAGGCCGCCGTCTGGCCCTTGCTAAATTGCTGCCCATGCAGAGGGGGGATTTCGAAGGCATTTTCACGGCCATGGATGGCCTGCCTGTGAACATCCGCCTGCTGGATCCACCCTTGCACGAATTTCTTCCCCACGATGATGAAGGTTGCGACGAGATGGCCAAGCTGCTGGGTGTCAGCCTGGACGCTGTGAAGCGCCGAGTGCAGCAGCTTCACGAGTTCAATCCCATGCTTGGCCATCGCGGCTGCCGCTTGGGCATCACCTTCCCCGAGATCTACCGGATGCAGGTGCGGGCCATTGTCGAAGCTGCTTTGGATGTCACCGTAAAAGGTGTCAAGGCGCTTCCGGAAATCATGATCCCCCTGGTGGGCACCGTGCGCGAGCTGGTCTATCTCAAAGGTGAATTGCAGGATGAGATCGACCAGGTGAATCGCGAGCGGGGAACCGCTTTCACGGCGCCCATGGGCACCATGATCGAGGTCCCCCGGGCCGCCATCACGGCTGATAAAATTGCCGAGGAGGCTGAATTCTTCTCCTTCGGAACCAACGACCTTACCCAGATGGGATTCGGTTTTTCGCGTGACGATGCAGGGACCTTCCTTCCCGAATACGTGGGCAAGAAAATCCTGGATGATGATCCCTTCCAAAGCCTGGACCTGGAAGGCATCGGTGAGCTGGTCCGCATCGCGGTGGAGAAGGGCAGGGGTGTCCGGCCCGATTTGAAAGTGGGTGTCTGCGGAGAGCACGGCGGCGACCCTAGATCAGTCAAATTCTTCCATCGAGTGGGGCTCGACTACGTCAGCTGCTCCCCCTATCGGGTGCCCATCGCCATGCTGGCCGCAGCACAGGCAACCATTGAAGAAACCGCCCTGAAAACCTCAGCTACCTGATCAAAATGAAGCTATTGCTAGCCGCCTTCCCGCCGGAGCTCGGGGATTTGAAGGATGATCCGCCTCCGGGTTGGTTTGTCGACACAACTGGCGTCGGCGCCTCGACCGCCGCAGCTTCGACAGCCTTCCTTCTAGAGCGGAAGAAGCCCGAGCGCGTGCTCTTCGTGGGGAGCTGCGGAGCCTATGACGAGCGGCTACCCATCGGCACTATTTTCTCTCCCGACTTTGTCCTGGCGACCTCCGTGGAAGAGGAGCGCGGAGAATCCTACCGTCCCAGCATCGAGCCTGTGCGGTGGCTTTGCACATGGCATCTGCCCTTCCCGCATCATCCGGTCATCACGCCGCCGGCCATTACCCGCAGCGAAGATGGCGTCAGGCTCCTTAGTCGCATGGCCCCTGCGGAACACCTTGAATTGAATGGCGTATTCGCGGCTTGCAATGCGGCCGGCATTCCTGTTGCCGCAGCTCTCATCGTGGTGAATGAAGTGGGGCCCTATGCCCATGAGCAGTGGATGAAGAACCACATGGAGCTCGGCCAGCGGCTCATTGATGTGGTGCGCGTTTCGGGGGCACTCGAAATGGAATGAATGCCTTCCGCCCGCTGCCGCTTTCCATCTCCCATCCGTCTTTCACCACTTCCATGCGCACTCCCCGCTCCGCCCCGGTGATGAGAGCGGGAACCCTTGCCTGATGCAGGATTTCCATCGTCTCCTCGTGGGGATGGCCGAATCGGTTATGCCGGCCCGCGGTGATGATCGCGGCATCCGGGGAAAGCAACCTGATCCATTCGGGATCACAGGCGCTCCGGCTCCCGTGATGGCCCACCTTCAGAAAGCGATGAAAGACCGCAAGCCCAGGCTCTCCAAGATCCATCAGGTCCCGCTCCTGGATTTGCAGCGCATCACCCATGAGCCAGATCTCGCGCTCCTGCCAACGGACCCGCAATACGGTGGACACCATGTTCGCGTCCGGCAGATCGAAGGGTTTCGGCGGCCATCGGACGGAAACGATCGCCTTCCCCACAGACCATTCATCACCACGATGCAGGCTTCGTTGGGGGTGGCCGCCCACTGGTCTGAAACCGGCCCATGGATCGTCCGTGCCGGCCATCGCAGGAAGTGCCACCCAGGCAAATGGACGCAGCCTTGTCAGCGTCGCCCATCCCCCGGCATGATCGCCATGGGGATGGGTGAGGACGAGGCGCACTGGCTCGGTGACGCCTCGGCGGCTCAGCACACGCGCGATGCGCCGGGCCGCCCAAGGGGCGGGTCCTGTATCCAACAGCGTGGCATCGCCGCCAGGAATCCTCATCAGCAGCGCGTCTCCCTGCCCGATGTCCACGGCTTCAAGGCTCAAGGTCGTGGGTCTTCGTCCGATGCCTCCGGTGATGAGCAATGTTGCAGTCGCGGCCAGCAGCGCCACTATCCAAGTCCGCGTGCGACGCATCTGTGATTGCCTGTGGGCCAATGCCAGCCACCCGAGGATCAGCAGCACCCATGGCGAGAGCCAGGCAGTGGCCATCGGCGTGACATGGGCGAAGAAGGGGACCAGGAAGCCGCCTGTCCAGGTCAGGAGTATGCCGATCCCTTGCACCAGGCCGGGCAATGGAACCAGGGTGAGAAAGAGGCATACGGGTGTCAATAGGGCCACCAGGGGCAGCACAACCACATTCGCCACGGCACCCCACAAGGGAATGCCTCCATGGAATAGAGCCAGTAGCGGCAGCGTTGCCAACCACGGTGCGGTGAATCGGGCTGCGGTGAGAGCGTACTTTCCCAGGACCGGTGCCATCAGGCCTGCCAAGGGCTCAGAACCCCAAATCAGGGCCAGCAGGGCCCACCAGGCCAGCAGGAATCCCGGCTCGCAGCCCGCGGCCGGGTGCCCGAGGAGCCAAAGCAGAAGGGCGAGATGGAGGCCAAGCACCGGCGGCAGCTTCCATCCGCTGGCACCACCCATCGCCCAGGCCAGCCCCATGAATAGCCCCCTCCAGACAGGCGCGGAAAACCCCACCACCGCCGCATAGGCGATGCCTGCCACCACGGCACCAATGGAGCTGCCACGGCCCAACAATCTGCGTAGCAAGGCCAGCACAGCAGCCATCACCAGCGTGACCTGGAGGCCTGAAACGATCAGGATGTGCAAGGTCCCGCTCTCGGCGAAGGCCGATGTTGTTTCTTCATGGACGGGTGAAATGCCCAAAGCCAGCGCGCCCCAGAGATCCCGGGCCGTGGGATCCGACAACGGCAATGCCTCGAATCTCGCGCGCACGAAACACTGGAGGCGCAGGAGCGGTGACGGTTTAGGCGCGCCCATGATTTCGAATTGCAGAGCTGACGCAAGGTGGATGCGTCGCGCAGTGCGATCGCTTTTTGCCCGCCAGAGCGGGCGTTCCACCAGAAATCGAGGGGCCGGATCCACCGGGCGCAGTTCTGCGCGCAGCCGCACAGGAGTCCCTGGCGATGGCGGCGGTGTGCGTTCCTGATCATCTGGCCCCGGAAGGCTGAGCCGCCATGTGTAGCCCTTCAATGCAGGCGGCGAAGTGATCGCAATCGAACTCATCAGTTGATCGCCTTGCAAGCTCCAGGGAGCATCGATGCTGCCTTCAAGGACTTGCACGTCCGATGGCAGCTTCGCCTCCCAGAGGGCCCTTTGGTGCAGGTTCCCGAAGGTGCCCCAGACCAGCACCGCGGCCAGCGGAATGACCATCAGACGCTTATGGCGGATCAGCAGGGAGGAAAGCACCACCGATGTCCAGCCGAGGGTGATCCAAGGTTTTCCGATATGGCCCGTCCATTCCTCAGGGAGCAGCCAGGGAAGCGCACAGGCCGCCGCCAGAGCCCAGGCCAAAGGCCATAGATCGTTTCCACTGGCTCGTTGCCAGAGCCTTTCCCTTGTGAGCATTGAATGAGTGTAAGCGGTTGTAAAAAAATAACTCGGCTCCGGCGGATGCCTTGGCTTCCAAAAAAAACGTAGCGTCGGCTTGACAGCCGCCAGGGTGAGATGGAGTCTTTGCTTATGCCATCACAGCCACACGCCAGGAACTTTGGTTGGATCAAATCCATATATTCCGGATTTCGGATCTCAGCCTTGGGATTTGCATCCTTGGGCCTGTCGGCATGGACACCACGCCTGCACGAGGCTCAAACCAGAGTGGCTTCGCACCTGATTCCAGCGCCAATGTCGGCTCTGCTTGCTGCTTATCCTGAAGCGCTGAAAGAGGGCGCCCGAGGCATAGGCAACGATCAGCCGCCTTCCGCAGAGGATGCCCAGGATCAGTACGGACGCATCCTCGCCCTGAGCGAAGCTCATAAGAACCCAGGGGAAATCGTCCGGGAGCTTGGGCGGCTCGCCCATCTGGTCCAGGAGATCACAGCTCCTGGCAGCACAGTGGGAGTGGATCCCCTACGGGAATCCTTCGAAGCCTACGCGGAGGAGCGGTTGAAAATGCTCATCGTGACGCAGGAACCCTTCTGGTCCCTGAAAGCGGATCTGGACCCGAAACCTAAATTCCTGGAATGGGAAAAACTGAAATACCGCCGCCATGGACAACTGCTGGAACATTTTGAGCTCAAGACAGGGCGTCGCCTTGGGCAATGGGATGATCTCTCCGTTCCCTATGCGCTCTTGCAGCTTTCCTTTTCCAACGGAGTCCAGGCCACTGCCAATATTTGGATCCTCATCTATCGTGCCACGGGGGATCTTTGGTCTTATCCTTCCATGGGGAGCAGCAAGTGACCTGTGCGAATGACTTGGAAGAACCCGGGGCGCTTGGGTTTTTCGCTGATCAAGACTATCTTTAGAACCTCACTCGGAGCCCCAACATGGCTACCTACACCCGGCTTGGTTCTTTCCTTCTGGCCAGCGAACTCACAGCAGACCCGATCGGCCACATCCGGCGGGGCATGTCCATCGTCGGCAGCGCCTTTGATCACCACTGGCTTGTGCGGACCTTCTCCGATGAGCTGCTACAGGCAGGCCTGGCTTCGAAGTTTGGCGAGGCTAGCAAGTTGCTTCCCCAGCTCAGCGGCTCCAAGGCCTTTGGGCAGGGCTACCGCATAGAGAGCACTGCTCCACCCCATGTCGCGTGTGATTACGTGCCGGGGCGCACCCTGGCCCAGATGATCGAGAAAGCCAAAATAGAACAGATTCCTCTGGGCGTGGATCACGCCTTGTCGATTCTCCAGGGCATCGCCCAGGGTGTGATCCACCTGCATACGAGGGGCCTCAGCCACGGTTCGCTCACACCTCACGGTGTTTGGGTCAGCTTCGAGGGCGCCACAGAAATCCTGGACGCTCCCTACTCCCAGGCAATCCGCCAGGTGCTTCCGAAAGCTCCCGTGACCAGGGGATCGCTGGAAAGCTATCTGCGCGACACGGGTGGTAGTCCGCTGCAGCAGGATTTCTTCTCGATGGGCTCGATGCTCTACGAGTTGCTCACATTCGAAAAAATGCCGGTGATGGCCGAACCGGCCTTCGCCGCCAACAAAGCGACCCTCAAAGCCGCACAGGAAGACACTGCGGTTCCACCAGAAATCCTCAACCTGTTGAAACGGCTGCTGGGCGCTGGCGAGCCTTTCGAGAATGTCCAGGCCTTCAACACTGAGATGGACCACGTTCTTTACGATGGCGATTACAGCCCCACGACTTTCAACATGGCTTTCTTCATGCACACCCTGTTCCGTGAGGAAAACGACCGGGATGGCGCCGCGGTGAAAGCCGAACAGGCCGACAATTACGCTGCCTATTCTTCGGAAGCCGACAGCATCCACGCCTCCAGGCCCCATTCCGAAGTGAGTGAAGCCGAGGAAGCCCAGACGACCCGTGTCAGCAAGAAGGGGCTGTACGGTGGCTTGGCGGCGGCTGTCGCCGTGGTGGG
>JANYJQ010000069.1 GCA_025358435.1 Holophagaceae bacterium | reverse complement strand
TACCCCGGGCGCCTATCCGGGCGTGGATGCCGAGGAGCGGGGCCAAGCGGAAGCCATCGCCCGGAATCTGCGTGAGATGGCCAAGTTGCGTGTGCCCGTGGTGGCAGTGGTCATCGGCGAAGGTGGTTCCGGTGGCGCGCTGGCCCTGGGGGTGGCGGACCGGGTATTCATGATGGAAAACGCCATTTATTCCGTGATCTCGCCGGAGGGCTGCGCTTCGATCCTTTGGAAAGACCCAGCCATGGCTCCCGAAGCTGCCAGCGCGTTGAAGCTCACTGCGCCGGCACTCGTCGACCTGGGCGTCATCGATGGCATCATTCCGGAGCCTCTCGGCGGTGCCCAGGGCGACTGGGATGGCGCTGCGATGGCCCTTAAGGATGCAGTGAGCCTGGCTTTCGCGGAATTGTCGGAACTGACGCCAGAAAATCTGGTGGAAGCCCGTTATCAGAAATTCGCTTCCATGGGCAGCGTGGGCTAGGCCATGCCGGGCAGCGCAAGCCCTAGCGCCAAGCCTTGGCGCATCCGCCGTACCATTCCACCAGGATCGGAGCCTTGGGTTCGGATGGCCAGGGAACTTGATCTTGATCCCAAAACCGCGCGCCTCGCCTGGCTGCGGGGACTGGATCATCCAGAAGAACTAGCCTGGAGGTTGGATCCAGTCTGGTCCCGCAGCACGGATCCTTACTTGCTTCCCGGAGTGGGGGAGGCGGTGGCTTGCATCCGCCAGGCCATCGAAACAGGACGATCCATTTGTGTCTATGGCGACTACGACGTTGACGGCGTTACTGCCACCGCGCTGCTGGTCCGAGTGCTTGAAAAGCTGGGCGCCCAAGCCAGCTTTTTCATCCCCAACCGGTTTTCAGATGGCTATGGCTTGAACCTGGAATGCATTCGCGAGTTGAGGGAAACCCGTCATCCCGAGTTGCTCGTTTCGGTGGATTGCGGCGTGCGCAGCGCGGAGGAAGTCCGCGCCAGCACCGAGATGGGGATCGATTGGGTCATCACGGATCACCATTCGCTTGGCAAGGAACTGCCACCGGCAAAAGCGGTGGTTCATCCCCAGATCGGGGACTACCCGAATCGTGGTCTCTCAGGCGTGGGTGTGGCTTTCAAGTTGGCTCAAGGTCTGCTCGATGCGGCTCCGGTTCCCAAAGGAGAAGACAGGGCCTTTCTGGATGGACTGCTCAAGCTCGTGGCCATCGGCACCGTCGCCGACATGATGCCGTTGCATGGAGAAAACGCGTTGTTGGTGCGCCGCGGACTTGATGCCTTGAGGGGCGCCAACGGTCCCGGTCTGGCAGCCCTGCTCAAGGCTGCGCGCATCGAGAATGGAACTGTCGTCAGGGCTCAGGACATTGCCTTTGGCGTAGCGCCACGCCTCAATGCCGTGGGGCGCATGGGGGGCGCCGAAGATGCCGTGAGGCTGCTGTTGACGCGGGATTCGACTGAAGCTCAAAGCCTCGCGGCGCGCGTGGAATCGCTGAATGCCGAGCGCCGCCAGATCCAACGCCATCTCGCAATGAACTTGTCGGCGCCGGATGGCGGGGATTTTGATCTCGTGGTGGAGCCAACAGCCCACAAGGGTGTGATTGGCATCGTGGCGGGACAGCGGATGCGTGACAGCGGACGTCCCACAGGTGTTTGCACAGTGCTTGATGGCGTGGCGCAATGTTCGCTCCGCGCGCCTGAAGGTTTCGATCTGGGGGAACTGCTTAAATTGGCTGAACCGTTCATCTTGAGTGGGGGCGGTCATCGGGCTGCCGCTGGTATGAGCTTCGACTTGCCCAAGTTGCCTTTCGTGCGCCAGAGCCTGCAACGTGGAGCCGCCCTGCAGGCGCGGGGTCTGCGATCGCCCAGCGTGCCGGTGGATGGGCTGGGAGCAGAATGGGTGCCTGCACCGCCGGAAATGGATCGCCTGGAACCTTTCGGCCAGGGATTCCCGCCGGTTCTGGTGGTGATGCAGGGTGACCTTCAGGCAGCGCCCCAGATCTTTGGCGAGGGTCACGTGAAACTGCGGCTGACAGGCATCCCGGAACAGCTGACCTGGTTTTCCGGTGCCGATTCAAGCCACGGAATGCTGAAAGGCGATTCCATCCGAGTGGCCTGCACCGTTCAGGACCAGCCGCGCTGGGGCCGGAGTTTTCTGGTGGAAGGCCCTGTGGGCTCAGCCTGGACGATCGGCGAAGAGGCCGGTGCGTGAGTTCCTTCACTTGGAGATCCGCCAGGCATCCCCTGTGGTCCTTTGCAGGTTGGCTGCTCATTGCCGGCACCATCGGCGCATGTCTCATCTACATCGGCCGGGGTCCCAAGATCGTAGCGCCGAAGGATAGTGTGTTTCCCGGCCCGCCCAAGGGAATCCGGGGCACCATCACCGAGCAATTGGACAAGGGCCGCTTCGTGCTGTCCTATCAAATCATTGAAGGGCAGGAAACTGATCTGAACCTGCAGGGCGTCACAGGCGCCCTGGAGGAACCCGAAGTGCGATGGACCATGGCATCTCCGTCAGCGCGCAGGCAAGAAGGGCGGTGGACCCTCCAGGCGCCCATGGATTTGCAAGGCATCGCACCTGGAGGGGAAGTTCTCGGCCGGGGCAATGTGGCTGGCACAGGTCCAGCCCTGGGCTGGCAGAAGGGGGCCTGGGAGGGACTGGCGCCGCTTCATTGGGAGAATCTGGAAGGTGCGGGAAAGGGGCGATGGGTGCTTCCAGCGGGCTGGCGGCGCTCCAGTGATGGACGGATGGAGGTGGACAAGGGGCCGGTTTTGTGGGAATCCACGGAAGGGGGTCCTCTTCTGCGGATGGAGGCCGGCAGCCTTTGGGCCAAGGCAGCTTTCCAGGAAGGGCAGTTTCGGAATGTGAAGGCCGATGTCCAAGGGGGAACCGTCCGGGCTGACATTGCGGAACTGAGCACCACACAATTCCGCTGGCCTGGACACTTGAATTTCGAGCGCGACGACGGATGGAAGGGCGAGGCGGCCGGCGGATTCGCCCCGAGGCCAAAACCTGGCGCAAGCGTGGATGTCATAGAGCTGAGGCAATTCCTGGCTTATCGAGCGGTGCCGGGTGGAGTGGAGCATCTAAGATCCAACGGGGTCCGCTGGACCAGGGCTGGCCTGCGCATGGAGGGCAGCGTGGTCTGGGATCAGCCATTGGATGGGCTGCTTCTCACCTTGAGTTCCCCCCGCATACTCCTCCGTGAAGGAGTTGGCAATGATCTTCCCGAAGACCTGCTCGTGGGTGAGGCCAGGGCCGAAGGGTCCGCCCTCCTAACCTGGGGGAATCGGAGCCTGAGCACACCTCGCGCCGTTGTGCACCGGATTACGAACAAATGGAGGCTCGAAGCCCCGGTCCTTGGCCGCAGTGAGGAAGGCACTTTTTCCGCGGGAGCTGGTTCTGGCGATCCCCATCATTGGATTTTTCAAGGACCCGTTCTTGCGGATCTCTTTGGTGGTG
Organism: Holophagaceae bacterium; assembly: GCA_025358435.1. Lineage (GTDB taxonomy): Bacteria > Acidobacteriota > Holophagae > Holophagales > Holophagaceae > JANXPB01. The sequence goes on along the minus strand of JANYJQ010000069.1, from coordinate 2,197 downwards.
GGAATTTACGGGGAACCAGATTGCTCTGGGATGATTCGAAGAAAGGCGTTCCACCGTCATGGATGATCCAAGGGCGCCCAGCGACCTGGAGCCGCCTGAGAGAACGACTCTCGGGACTCCGGATCCTCAGACAGGGCGAGCGGTTGCAATTTCCTGAAGGCATCATAGGCTCCCTGGCCGCCAGCCAGGGGGATGTGACGCTCCGAGCCGATAGCGGGGATTCGGACCCCGCCAAGGTCACCCTGTCAGGCCACGTAGAATGCCAGGGACTGGGTTGGAGGCTTAGAGCGGACCGCATATCGGTGGTGCTCGGGCCGGGCAGGATCGTCAAGACGGTGAGGGCGGAAGGCGGTGTCCAACTGCGAGGCCGCATGGGGGAAGGGAGGGGCGAAGCCCTGGACCTGGATATCACCACCCAGATGGCTCGCTGGCAGGGACGAGTACGAGGGCTAGCTGAAACCGAATCTTTCTGAGACCTTGAGCCATGGCCGATATCTGTCTGGAGGTAAAAAATCTTAAAAAGACTTTCGGGGACCGCATCGTGGTCCGGGACGTGAGTCTGGCCGTGGCCCCAGGAGAGGTTGTCGGATTGCTCGGACCCAATGGCGCAGGGAAGACCACGACGTTTTACATGGTCGTGGGCGTGGAAGCCCCCGATCAGGGCCAGATTTATTGGCAGGGCAAAGATATAACCCAGCAACCCATGCACCGACGTGCCCGCATGGGAATCGGATACCTGCCACAGGAATCCAGTGTCTTCCGAGGCTTGACGGTTTGGGAAAACCTCATGGCCATCGGGGAGTTGCAACCTATTCCGCGAGCAGACCAGATTGCACGATGTGAGCGGCTATTGGCAGATTTTCATCTCGGCAAAGTACGCAACACTTTGGGTATGAGTCTTTCAGGCGGAGAACGCCGCCGGTGTGAGTTGGCCAGGGCCCTGGTCACAGATCCGAAAATAATGTTGCTGGATGAACCTTTCGCAGGGGTAGACCCGAAATCAGTCATGGAGATTCAAGGTCTAATTGATGATTTGAAAGCACGTGGCATTGGAGTTCTCATCACCGACCACAATGTACGGGAGACCTTGCAGATCGCCGACCGGGCCTATATCTTGGCCGATGGGATGATCATGAAACAGGGGCTGCCTCAAGAGATTGCCGAAGATCCCGATATTCGTCGGGTCTATCTCGGTGATCGGTTTAAGTTGGATTAGGATACAAAACAACATGGCCCAAGGCCCCAACCTCTCACAGCGCCTGTCTCAAAGCCAAACCCTGGCTTTGACCCCGTCCATGCAGCTCAAGCTGAAGTTATGGCAGATGAATCTCCAGGAGCTGAGCCAGACCGTGGAGCGGGAGCTGGAGGAAAATCCCCTCCTGGAATTGGCTGAAGAGGGCGATGAGATTCCCACCATGGAGGCTCTTGAGGAAGGACATGATTCAGACGTGAGCCAGGATGCCCAGGATGCGGTGGCCCAGGAGGGAACCGAACTCCCAGAGGGCGTGGATACGGTGGATCTGGGACCAATGCTCGATGCGATGAGTGAAATGAACCCTGAATCCAACCTGGAGGCCTTCACCGAGGAAGGCGTTTCCCAGGTCCAGGAAGTGGACATGGCCGCTGAAAACAGCTGGGACACAGACCTGCCCCGGACCAGCAGCCTGCCGGATGACGAGCGGACCTCCTGGGAGGACCGGCTGACATCCAGCGAGACTCTGCGGGAGCACCTTGTATCCCAGTTGCATGAAACCCTTGATGAAGAGGATCCCCGGATTCTCCAACTGGAACGCCTCATCGAAAACTTTCTGGATGCCAAAGGGTTTCTCAGGATGGATCCCGATGAACCCGGCGAAGCCACTCCCGAGGCGCTCGCAGCGGAATTGGGAGTCACCGTGGCGGATCTCCAGGGACTGCTGGAAATCCTCCAGGAATTCGATCCCAGCGGCGTGGGCTGCTTCACGGTGCAGCAATCCCTGATGCTGCAATTGAGCCATGCCGGTGCCGAGCCCGACGATCTGGCGGTGCGCATCATCCGCAACCACACGGATCTGCTGGGGCAGAAGGACCACACCAAGCTCAAGAAGGTGCTTCAGTGCGATGACAGGGAACTAGATGAGGCCCTGACGATCTTGCGCCACTTGCATCCGGCCCCGGGCCGGGCCTTCGATCCCGAGGGCGAGCGCGTGGTGAAACC
>JANYJQ010000148.1 GCA_025358435.1 Holophagaceae bacterium | reverse complement strand
GGACGATCACCATGCAGAGCTTTAAAACGGAAATCCAGGAGGACCGCCGTGTCGAACATTCCGCCTGAAGAACTGCTGCTTGAAGACGACGATCCCAGCCGCCGGCAGTTCATGAACCGCCTTGGCCTCGGAGCCTGCGCCGTGGCCGCGGCGGGCGCGGGTGTGGTGACTCTGGACTTCCTCAAGCCGAAAGTCCTCTTCGAGCCGCCCACGAAATTCAAAGCCGGCAACCCCGCGGATTACACCGAAGGAACCGTGCGCTTCAACAAGGAACAAAGAGCCTTCGTCATCGGAACAGCTGGAGGCGTTTTCGCCCTTTCGGCGGTATGCACCCACCTGGGATGCATCACCCGGTATGTGTCGGATGAAGGGGTCATCGCCTGTCCTTGCCACGGCAGCAAATTCGACCTTGAAGGCAACGTGACGCACGGCCCGGCCCCCCACCCGCTTCAATGGCTTGAGGTTGCGGTGGATGACAAGGGAGAGCTTGTGGTTGATACCGCGGTCGGCATTCCGCATGGAAAGGTGTTCCGCGTATGAACACTCCCTCGCTCGATTCCCTTGGACTATGGCTTCGCGGAACGTCGGTCTACCGTTCAATCGTCCGGCATGGCAGCACTGAGACCAACCGCAACCGGTCGCTCATCGTTTTTGAGAACCTTTTTCTCCATGTGCATCCGGTCAAAGTCCGCGAGAAGACCCTCCGTTTCAAGCACACGTATTGGCTGGGCGGCATCACGATCGTGTGCCTGGTCGTCCTGGTCGCCACGGGTGTGCCGCTGATGTTCTACTACCACCCTTCGGTCCCCCAGGCCTACCAGGACATGAAGGAGCTTAAATACGTCGTGGACAACGGCATATTCCTTCGCAACCTGCACCGATGGGGCGCGCACCTGATGGTGTTCGGCGCGTTTCTCCACATGCTGCGCGTCTTCTACCACGGAGCCTACCAGCCCCCCCGCCAGTTCAACTGGGTGGTCGGCGTGTTCCTCCTGGTCTTGACGCTTTTCCTCTCCTACACGGGTTATCTCCTCCCCTGGGACCAGCTTGCTTTCTGGGGCGTCTCGGTCGGAACGAACATGGCGCGGGAAGCTCCTGTCATCGGTGACAAACTCCGCTTTTTCCTGTTGGGGGGAAACGCGGTCTCCGAGAACGCCCTGCTTCGATTCTACGTCCTGCACTGCGTGGTGCTCCCGGTCGTCCTCTTCATGTTCCTCGGCGTCCATATCTGGCGCATCCGGAAGGACGGCGGCGTCAAGGGCCCCTCTGAAGATGCACCCGATGTTTTCCATGAGGATGAGCCATGAGCGCCCTTCCCCCGCTCTCCCCGGTTGAATCGAATGACCCTGTCGAGGTGCCTCGGCGCGTGGCACTGGTCCGGCCGGATGCCCGCCCTTCCATCCGGCGGAGCTCTGATAAATTCGTCATGGCATACCCGCACCTGATCATCCGGGAGGTCATCCTCTTCCAGGTCGTGGTGATCTTCCTGACGATCATGGCGCTCATATTCAATGCCCCACTTGAAGGCATCGCGAATCCAGTCGAGACACCCAATCCCGCCAAGGCCCCCTGGTATTTCCTGGGGATGCAGGAACTGCTCCATTATTTCCCGCCCTTTGTGGCAGGAGTCCTCATCCCAGGCCTGGTGGTGGTAGCCCTTGCGGTGATTCCCTATGCCCGCATCAATCTTACGGCGGGCCCGCTGTGGAAGGGATCTGACGAAAAAAAGACCACGCTTGCCGTGGCCGGAGTAGCCTCGGTGCTCGTCTTGTTTTTCGGCGGCTTCCAGTGCTGGGCCGCCGCGGTGCCCACCGCCGCAGTAGCTGGCGCCATGTTCATGGCGCGCGGCGGCTCGAACGGCGGCCGCTGGAAGCAGGCGATGGCCCGGCTCACACTGCCCCAATGGATCATGACCTGGTTCGTCGTCCTGGCCACGGTCTTGACGATCATCGGAACCTACTTCCGCGGTCCCGGCTGGTCATTCGTCTGGCCGTGGACCCGTATGGTGCACTCATGAAAACGGATTCCCTTAAACTTCGCCGGGTTCTCGCTATCACGAGCGTGATCTTCCTATTCGCATTGGCCATTTCGCCCGCGAAAAATTACTTCAGGGAGTACCGCTCCATCCAGGAACACTTCCGGAAACTCGGAACGAGCCGGGCCCGCAGCTTGAAGGAAGCGCAGGCCTACCAGAATCATCCGGTGGCGATCAACCAGATCTGGATGCGGGACTTCGACAACCGCGTGGATCGTTGCACAACCTGCCACCAGGGTGTCTCCGACGCCACCATGGCCAAGGCGCCGGAACCTCACCGCCAGCATCCCTCCACAGCCCATACGCCGAGTGATATCGAACGGATGGGTTGCACTTCCTGCCACAACGGCGAGGGCCTTGCGACGGTCCGCGCTGACGCCCATGGGACCACCGCCGACTCCGCCTCGCCCCTCACGCCGCTCGTGAACATCGAGGCCGGATGCGGCCGCTGCCACACCACCGACGTAGTGCCCCAGGCTGCGCTCCTCTCCCGGGGCCGCGCCCTGATCACCAAGGCGGGATGCTATGCCTGCCACTCGGTGCGGGGCCACGAACAGTTCCGCTCGGAAGCTCCGCCTCTCAACTCCATCGCGGTCAAGACCGGCGGGGAGTGGGTGCGGCAATGGCTGAAGGATCCCCGCGCCATGGACCCCAACTCGACCATGCCGAATTTCCAGTTGGAGCCCCAGCAGATCGAGGAACTGGCCAACTATCTATTCTCACGGCCCGTGAAACTTGAATTGGCCGCGGCCATCGCGGCCGCCTCCGCTGAGGCGCCGGGCGATGCGGTCAACGGAAAGAAAGTATTCTCCGAATCCCGATGCATTTCCTGCCACACGGTCGAAGGCAAGGGCAACGGGTCGGCACCGGAACTCTCCAAAGTCGCTTCCATGGCCTCCCGCGGCTGGCTCCTGGCCTTCATCCGCGACCCGCATGCCTTTTCGCCGGAAACCCGGATGCCCCGATACCACTTCTCAGATTCGGAATCGCGTGACCTGGTCGCCTACTTCGAGTCGGAGTTCAAGGATTTCGGCGCGCCGGAGGGAATTCTCAATCCATTGCATGTCAATCAGACCCTGGCTGAAAAGGGTGCCAAGGCTTTCCGCAGCCTGGGCTGCTTCTCCTGCCACGATCCAGGCCAGGGCACCATCAAGGAGAAGTTCGGACCTGACCTCAACGGCCTTGGCGACAAGCGGGCGGCTTCGCTCGATTTCGGCCGGAGGATCGACCTCAACAGGACCCTCGCTGCCTGGACCACCGCCAAACTCTCGGACCCCCGCTCCTTCAGCGCCGGGCTCAAAATGCCGACCTATGGATTCAAGGGCGACGACACCCGCGCCATCGTCACGGCACTGCTTTCGCTCGGCTCCCAGCCGGTGCCCGAGGCTTTCCACCCCAGCCCAGGCGGCACACCCACGCCAATTCCTGGCGGCGCCATCGGCAAGCTGGTCCAGCAGTACCGCTGCCTGTCCTGCCACCAGATCGGGACTCAGGGGGGAGACATCTCCACAGCCCCATTGACTTTCGAAGGCAGCAAAGTGAAACGCGATTGGCTGGTCAATTACCTGATGGTCTCCTTCACCATCCGGCCCATCCTCGAAGAACGCATGCCGATTTTCCGCATACCGCGCGACGAAGCCGAGAAGCTGGCCGACGCGATGACAAGTTTCTACGTCAATCCGGCCATCCCAGAAGACCCCTTCGCCGGCCGCCCGGCCTCAGACCAGAACGCCGCCGAAGGCCAGCGGCTCTTCGTGAGCAATGGCTGCCGGGCCTGCCACATCGTCGGCGCTTCAGGTGGGTACTACGGACCCCCACTCACCGATGCCTCCTCACGGCTCAAGCCCGGTTGGACGTTCAAGTGGCTTAAAGGGCCCCAGGCCTGGCGCGCCGACGTGCGGTGCCCCAACTACGGCTTCACCGACACAGACGCGCTGCGGCTGACCGCCTACCTCGAAACCCTTCGCGCGACCAGCGCCCAGAAACCGAGCGGAGGGAAGAAATGAAGCGTTCGTTCATGATGGCCATGGCATTGATCTCCATGGCCGGCTGTTCCAAAAAGGCCAGGGAAGCCCCACCAGCGGCTGTGGCTGCCGAGGCCGCGCCACTCAGTTATGAACTCCGGCTCGGAAGGGAAACCTATCGGCACTACTGCATGATCTGCCATGGCGAAGGAGGCGCGGGCGACGGCTTTAACGCCTTCAATCTCGACCCCCACCCGCGCGACTATTCTGATCCCGCCTTCCAGAAGAAAAAGACTGACGCAGAGCTTGCCGATGCCATCCGCCGCGGAGGGGCGGGCGTAGGGCTTTCCGCCCTGATGCCGCCCTGGGGCCACACTCTGTCAGATGCCCAGATCAGCCAAGTGGTCCTCTACATCCGTACACTGGAGCACAAGCCCGAATAAGTGAACTGCTTGGAATTTCTCGGATAGTGGATGGCATGAATCCATTCAGCTTCGGCTTGATCAAGGATGGGCCGTCGAACAAATGCTGGAGTTCGATGAACCTGTCCCCTGATCAGCCAGTTGTTGCAGGGGCTTGCGCCTCCGCCAATAGGGTTCCGGGTCTGCCCAGGAGCCTGAATGGATGAATACCAGGTTTCACCTGGATCCTTTTCTGTCTGAGTCCAGATGCTGGCTCATTCGTTTTGCTGTGGCCTCGGCCTGCTTCATCACACGTAGCGTGTTGGCGCCCAGGATGTTGCGGATATCGCGGGGAGAGTAGCCCTTCTTCAGGAGGGCGTCGGTGATCTGCGGCAGGTGGGAGGCGTCCTCCATGCCGTCCGGGGTGGTGCAGCCATCGAAATCCGAGCCCAGGCCCACATGGTCAGCGCCGACAAGCTTTACAGCATGGTCGATGTGTTCGACGATCAGGGTCCAATCCACCGGTGGCAATTTCCCGGCGACGGTGTATTCGTGGACCAGCCTGCTCGCTTCAAGCCCAGAACACGCATCGTCCTCCCCGCAACGCTCCTTGGCCTTGGCATCTATCTCCTTATCGATGCGCGAATCGTTCGCGGACAAGGCTTCCTTGAAGGGTTGCGAAAGAAAAGCATCGAAATAGTTGATCTGGATGACGCCGCCCTTGGCGGCCAGGTCCCTGATCATCTGTTCGGTCATATTTCGGGGCGCGTCGCAGAGCGCGCGGCAGGAGGAATGGGTGGCGATGACCGGCGCCTGGCTGATGGCCAGCACATCGTAGAAGGTCTTGTCCGACACATGGGAGATGTCCACCATCATGCCGAGCCGGTTCATTTCAGCGACAACCTGCTTGCCGAAATCCGTCAGGCCATTGTGAGCCGGGGTGTCTCCCGAGGAATCGGCCCAGGCCACATTCACGCTGTGGGTGAGCGTCATGTAGCGCGCGCTCTGGGGGAGATGTCTTCCGGTGGCGCAGCATAGGCCATGGGCAACAAGGCGAGAGCGCAGCAGAATGTAAGCACCGTCGATTTCATGGACAGCCTTCCAATAGGTGTTCAGACCTTGCGAAAAAAGTTGGACCAGGTGGAAATTCGTGAGCCTGCTGATACGCCGCCAGGAGGCAGTGGCCAAGGGAAGGCCGATGGCGAGGTTCATTTCCGATTCGTTGGGACTACTTGAGAACTTGAGAGCCAAGCTACTGGCGCGGGTGGGATCAGGCAAGGAAAATCGGCGCGAGGAATTTGAATGGAATTAAGAGAGCAGCGCAGCTCGCGTGCAGAAAAAAGTTGGAAGGTGGCCGTGCCTACCTCGATAAATTCAACGAGCCGCCGAAGCGCTCAAGGCAGCCGCAAGCACAGGATCATCACCCTTGAGAACATCCCTATGCCTGAGGCGGACCTCCAGATCAGGGAGGATGGGTGAGGAGAAATCCTGGGGATCGGCCCGGTTGATGATGTGGACCTGGGTGCCATAACTGGCGATCCGGCCAGAAGGAAGGCGGATATCTTCCACAGCGCCGATATGGTTGACACTGGCCCCGCAAGCTTCGCCTACCAGAAAAGCCCCAGCATCGTGGCGCAACCTCCATGCGGCGACTGCGGCAGCGGAAAAAACCGCCCCATCGGTCAAAACCAGGAGGCGCCCCGCTCTCTCCAATCGAGGTTCCTTCTGAAGTGCGGAGACCAGACGGTCCACCAGGGCTTCGCTCCCACCGGTATTGCCCCGCAGGTCCACCACGAATCGCTCCAGCCTGGATTCCCGGAATGCCCTCAGGGCGCGCGCCAACACGCCCTTGAATGGCTTCCGGCGGTCGTTCTCGCAGCTGCGTAAGCGGAAATAGAGGGTTTTCCCACCTGCCAGGATCTTAAAAAAATAGGGAGCGCGGGGCTGCTGATCCATGAGCGCCGTTGGACCTTTGAGCTCTTCCCACTCCCAACTCAGTTCCGAAGATTCGGGCACTAGGGGCAATTCTGCTGAAAACGGCAGTCCATCAGGCCCGGTGCCCGCTAAAGTCCACCTTTCCTTCACCTTCACGATGCCCGCTGCATCGAGCATCAAAGGCCAGGTGCCAAAGGATTCGTCGAATATGTGGCGAAACCAGCCCTCCTGGGTGAATGGGACGAAGGGTTTCAGGGCGCGCCGCAGACCGTCCAAAGGCATGCCCTCCACGAAGTCGAGGCGTGCGCCGAGTATCTCCTGGAAAGGTTCCGTAGCGCCGATGATGAACGTGCCATCGTCATATGACTCGACCTCGATGGGCAGCCGCCGGGCTCCGAACTCGGCGGCAAAATCAATTTCAGTATGCTCATCCCCCAGATCAGCGACGACTCTGGCCCACCGTGTGGCAATCTCATGATCCTTGAGCAACGGAAGATCCCGTTTCAGCGCATCCATCCGCCGCTCGAATTCCATCTTGGAAAGATGGCGGTAGGGTACTGGATGGCTGGCTGAGTAGTGCGACGTGAAGGCGTCGATATCGGCCTTCCAGCGGCGGTGCCGTACCTGATCTGGAGCATCTGCGCAGAGGGCGGCAGCAAGAAATAGAGGGAGGATGGAACCCCTCGACAAGTTCATGGATCTTGTCCCGTCAGGGTGACGAGGGCGCCGGCTCCCATGCAAGTCGCAGCGTAGCCGAAGCCCCAGGCTGGGTGCAGGGTCCACAAGGCGCCCACCAGCAAGCTGGAGATGAGGTCGCCCATGCCATTCACGCCGCCCAGCAGGCCGAAGGCGAGGCCGCGGTGGTCGCTTGGAGCCATTTCGGCCGTCGTCGCGCCTTCCAGAGTGTCTTGGATGCCGTTCACAAGACCCGCGATGGAGAAGATCAGGGCGAGAAGCCACAGACTGTTCCAGCCCTTCACGAAACAACCGATGAGCAGCAACGGAACAGAAATGCCCGCGAGATAACCCAGCCCGAGTATTTTCCTGTGGGTCCGGAACCGATCCGCGATGGCACCGGCTGGATAGGTGGAGAAAGCGTAGACGACGTTATGCAGAACATAAAGGCCGGCGCCAAAGGTCGCGGCTTTGACCGCCCCCATGCGAGGCGAAAGCAGTTGCGTGGCGGCCAGAATCAGCAAGGTGTGCGCGAAATCTCCGGCGCCGAAAATGCCGACGCCCACCAGATAGCCGCGGAAGTTCGAAGGCATCTGCTTGAGCGCGTGGCGGAAGGAAAGCAGCCTGGGTTTGGACCGCGCGCGCTCGGCTACCATCAGGGCGAAAGCCAGCGCCGAAAGCAGTCCCGGCACCAACGTCCACATCATCAGTGTGCGGTTCCAGGACATCGTCGGGAATCCTGCCTTGGCGCCCCAGGCCAGCAGCCCCACTATCAGCGCGGGTCCCAGAATGGCACCCAGGGTGTCCCCTGCGCGATGGAAGCCGAAGGCCCTGCCTCGCGCATCCGCCGGAATGCTGTCGGTGAGAATGGCGTCCCGCAGCGGTCCCCGCACGCCACGCCCCAGCCACCCAAAAAATTTTCCGAACAGGATCAGTGGAAATCCAGAAGCCATGGCGATGAAACCTGAGGCCAATCCCGTGGCCGCGTAACCGAAAACCACGAGGCCTTTGCGTTTCCCGATGCGGTCCGAAAACCAACCCGCGCCCAGTTTCATGAAGCTCGAAGCTGCATCGGCGATGCCCTCCACCGCGCCCAAGGCCGCGGGTGGCAAGCCCAGCGCCGCCATGAAGGAAGGCAGCAGCGTGCTTTGCGCTTCATGGCCGAGGTCGGAAAGAAAACTGGTGAAGGCCATGCCCCAGACGGTGCGGTTGAGCCATCGCTGCTGGAGTTCGGCCACGGGGGCTCCTGGAGTGCCTGGATTACTTGGTGGTGGATTGACTCAACTCAAAGATGCCATAAGCGCGCTCGATATCTTCAGGTCAGGTCACTTCATTCGTGGCCGTGTTTGGGGGTATGCACTCTGGTGCCGCCATAGATCCCCCGGTGCCCGACAAGCACGTAGGCCAGGAAACACGAGATCGCCAGCGGCCCCGCGAAGGCCGCGCCGAAAAGTTCGATGCCCATGACCATGGAAGCCAGGGGCGTGTTGCTGGCCGCCGCGGCCAGCGTGATGAAACCGATGGCCGCGAGGAAGGGGAGCGGCACATGGAGGACCGGCGCCAGGGTTGCGCCCAGCAAAGCACCGATGACGAAAATCGGCGTCACTTCGCCGCCCTTGAAGCCGAAGCCGATGGTCACGCAGGTGATGAGAAGCTTGGCCGCAAAAGCCCAGGGAGCTTGGGTCACCTGCTGCTTAAAAATGCCATCAAGAAAAGGAAGGCCCAAGTTCAGGTAGCCGTCCTCACGCAAGATCAGGAACAACGCGATGACCGCCATGCCGCCCACCACGGGCCGCAGCATCCAACGATCTGCGAATTTCACCTTCGTCCATTGCGCGAGACGATGGGAAAACTCAGAAAAGACTCCCGCCGTGATGGCCACGGGAACCGTGAACAGTGCCACTTTGAGACCCAACGATCCCGTGAATTCCGGTGCCAAAACCACGTAACGGATAGGGTGGGCGCCAAGGCTTCGGCAGGTCCAATCAGCGACCATCGAAGCCGCCGCGCAGATGACGATGCCCTCGTAGTGCAGCTTGCCGATGGCGATGACCTCCATGCCGAAGATCGCGCCCGCCACGGGCGTTCCGAAGAGCGAGCCAAACCCCGCGGAAACACCCGCCATGAGCAGCAACCGCTGCCGCGAGTTGTTCAATCGCAGCCAGGCGAACGGCAGCTTCCCCACGGATCGCGCCAGGCTCGCACCCATCTGCACCGCCGTGCCCTCGCGGCCCGCGCTACCACCCCCGAGATGCGTGAGCAGTGTGCCGATGAGCACCAGCGGTGCCATGCGCGATGGCACGCGGCCCTTGAATTCCAGGACCTCGTCCAGGATCAGCGAGCCGCCGCCTTCGGATTCCTTCCCGAACCGCCGGTAAAGAAATGCCGAGGCGAGGCCGAAGAGCGGCAGCAGAGCCAGCAACCAGAGATGCTCCTGACGGAGGTGGATCGCCCGACTCAAAAGCCAAAGGAATCCCGCTGAAGCCATGCCGGAAAGCAGGCCCACCATCGAGCCCATCCCTAAGTCCCAGGCAGTCCAGCCCAGCCTTCGTTTTAGTGTGTCCATGCCTACGCCTCCATAGAGTTTCGTAGGCGTCATCAGCTCAAAGAGCGGTTATGAGGCGGACACCATCGCCAGGAAGGAAATTCATTGAGTATAAGAGCGGGCCTTGGAAATCCCCAAGACGGCTTAAAAGTGCGCAGGGTACAGTCGGGGTGTGAGCTGGTTAATCGTCGCGGACTTTGAGCCTCGCGGCGCAGTTGCCCGAGGTCGCGTTGCCGAAGAAAGACGGGCCGGGGCTCTCTGCATTGATTCCCGTTCCGGCGGGAGAGGCACAGAATCGACTACCCAATTTGAGGAGGGGAACAGCACGGTAGACCAGTGCATTGCCTTCTCCCCTTGAAAAGGCCCACTGATACCTGTCCGTGTAGGCCATCAGGCAGGAGAGGTCACCGCTCTCATCTCCGCCAACCGAGCCGACCGGACCTTCGATCGTGAAAGGACGAGTCCGGATCTCGGTTCCGTCCGAGCCGTAGATCCGGTAATCCAATCTGGACGAGCCCGGCGGATAGGCCGTGTAATTGGTGGGCTGGTCTGACGACGGGCCGTGGTGATCCCCGCCCACTCCGTGTGCGATCTCGTGCGCAATTGCCGCTGCACGGTATTCCTCACGCGTGAACGGCAGCTGCACATGCTCTCTTGACGCCACATCAGCTTGCTGGTTGAAGGCTGATTCGATCTGAGCAAGATCGATGACCACCCGGACGGAGTCCTTCGGAGTCTTTTCTTTCTTCCCTTCCGGCTCGTTCCGGCCGAGCACACCAGGCGGAAGATTTCCATTTGAGAGCCGCAGGCCGTGTTGGGCAACAAGGTGCGCATAACCTGCGTTCCGGTTGACGACTCGATCTGCCGCCAATTCACCAGAGTCGAGTTCGATAACCTTGATTCCGGACGCAGCTTCAAACAGGGCGAAACCCCGGGCCGCGCTTGTGCTGAGGCCGCCCTGCACCTCAATCAAGAGCTTCTTCCGTTGGGGATCCAAGCGGCGATATTTGCCTTTGGCCACCAGGCCCCGGTATTCCTCGTAGACGGAAAGGCCATCCCCTTGGTTGCCAGTACCCGGAGCCGTCTCAGCATCGGCGTCATCGCGTGGGTTCCTGAAGGCCGCAAGCCAGGAGCTGGCGATCTTCGAGCTTGCAGACCGTTTCGGTAGAAGGATATCGGTGGGCCCGTTCAGCCTCTCCAGGTGCCCTTGAATGCGCGGGATGCGGGACCCCCCTTCCAACACGGCCTCGGCCGTGAGAGTGCTCCAAGCCCCGCCGTCGAAAGCCGCGATCCGGCATTTTCCCGTTTTGCCGTCCGGCGACGGGACGGTGGCGGATTGTCCTTCATCCCTCACGATCACTCCGCCTTCCGCCAGGAACCGGAGATCCGGTCCTGGGTTGGCGGCGGGGGATAGCGGCATGTTGAGAGCGATGCCTGGCTGCCGCGATGTTTCCTTGAGCCTGACCTCGAAACTGGCGACTTTGCGTCCAGGAGCTTTCTGACCCTTGCCGCTCAACTTGAGCGTGACCGTGAGGGGAAGAGGCCCGGGCGTTCCTTCATCCGGACCCGGCTCAGGCAACCAGGAATCGTACTTCTCGGGAAGAACGATAAGTTCCGCTTCGACCGGTTTATCGGTTCCAATCGCAACAGTGATGTGGATATGGTTCTCGTACGACGAGCGTGTCCCTGGAACAATGGCATCGTAGTCCGTTGCGAGATCGATCCGCTTGCCAGCCTCCAGGTCCGCCCACAAGAAACTGCCGATGAAAAGTCCGTTCTGGTATGGGCGGGCGGCGTAGCTTGGGCATGCCCTCTTCGACCGGGCGATGGCTTCGTCCCATTGCCCCTTCGCGCTGTGATGCGACAGCGTATACGAAGTGGGTTTCCATAGATCAATGGGTCCCCCCGGATCGCGGACCTTCACATCGGGCAGCGAGTACCAGACCAGTCCTCGCGAGAGGTCCTGCGCGCACCGGACAAGCGATACCGGTTGGCCGTGGCCGGGTTCTAGGGCCCACTTAGCGATGTCAGCACCGGAGAGGGCGATTTCTCCGCTGCCGCGCGGCGGATGCTCCCGCGTCAAGTCCCAGCGACGCACACCGTCTGCGCGCAGTATATCGATGTCCGGTGGAAGATTGAGCCCTGCCATCGCCGCAGCCGGGTTTGGGTTCTTGGAGGCCGCAACCATTTCCCGCATGAAGTCCCCTCGGAAAAGCTGAACCTCTGCCTGATGGACGAGAAGACTGTAGAGGGCGCCCTGATGGTAGGCCGTGTTCAGCTCGAGATACGGTCTTCTCGAAGGCATGTCCTCCCGATTTACAAATCTCACCTGCACCTCGACGTCGATCCGGACCGTTTTCGACGACATTCCTTGGCTGGCCGCGGAGGCCATGGGCGCAGCCAGAGGGCCGTTGTGGCCCAATAGCAGGCCACAGACCGCGAGGACGGCCACGATGAACCGCACACCAAAGGCCCGACGTCCGTCGTTCATGCGCGCTGCCCTGTGTGTGCACAGGGTTTTCAAACGGCCCACTCTTGCGGACATGGGATTCGGGGTCTGGGCAGGAGGACGCTCCGAGGAACCGCAGGCGGAGGCAAATCGAACGTCCAGGGGGTCGGACAGGATTGGCATGGCGGATTTCCTCCTTCTGCTTACTCCTTGTGGTAATCGCAGTCAAGGAAAGACACCCTATACGCTATGCATGGTCGAACTGCCTAAGCTCGACGCCCAGCAGCGAGGCCACGTTCGAGTGAAAGTGATATAGGAGAAGAAGGATGGGCATAGTCTTGGATCGCCTGACGCCTGAACTGCAGTCGTTCGCTGCGCGGCAGCATGTCTTTTTCGTCGCGAGCGCGCCCCTGGGGGGCGGCCACATCAACTTGTCGCCCAAGGGCCGCGACGCCTTCCGTGTGCTGGCTCCGGATCGCGTTGCCTACCTGGATCTCACAGGCAGCGGCAACGAGACCTCGGCCCACCTGCTGGAGAACGGCCGCATCACGATCATGTTCTGCGCCTTCGGAGGGCCACCACTGATCCTGCGCCTTTACGGCCAGGGCCGCACGGTGCTGAAGGGCAGCGACGAGTGGCATGAGCTGTTGCCCCGCTTCCCGGATCTGCCCGGCGCCCGCCAGATTTTCGTGGTGGATCTGGAACGCGTGCAGACCTCCTGCGGGGATGGCGTGCCCTTCATGGACTTCCGCTCTGAGCGCGACAAGATCATCCAATGGGCGGAATCCAAAGGGGAACAGGGCCTCGCGGTCTACCACCAGGAGAAGAACCGGCGCAGCATCGACGGCCTGCCCACGGCTCTATCTCAGGAGAAAAAAAACCACGCGGAGGGTGGCGGAGAAAGAACGGGGGGAAGCGGAGGATGATTTGGTTTCCTCCGCTTCCCTCCGCGTCTCCGCTACCCTACGCGTGGTTGCTTTTATTGCCTAAGCCCAGTTGAATTCCGCAGTGAAATGGCGCAAGTACTTGGCCTGCTTGATCATCTTCACACCCTTGACTTCATGGACCCGCGTTTTAAGTTCGCAGATAGCTTCGGCGGCGTAGTCGAAGTGGCTCTGGGTGTAGGTGCGGCGGGGGAAGGCCAGGCGCACCAGCTCCATGGCGTGATAGGACTCGCTGCCATCGTCGTTGCGCTTGCCGAACATGACCGAGCCGATCTCCACGCCACGGATGCCGGCTTCGAGATACAGCGCGTTGCATAGGCTCCAAGCGGGGTACTTTTCGGGGCCCAGGTGGGGCAGGAAATCCTTGGCGTCCAGGTACACCGCGTGGCCGCCGGTGGGTTCCACGATCGCGACATTGCCGGCTTTCAGTTTCTCGCCCATGTACTCAGCGGTGCGCAGGCGATACCGCAGATAGTCCTCGTGCAGGCCTTCCTCCATCCCCACCGCCAGCGCTTCGAGATCACGGCCCGCGAGGCCGCCGTAGGTGGGAAATCCTTCGGTGAGAATGAGCAGTGTTTTCGCCGCCTCCACCCAGGGCCCGTGGTTCAGCGCCAGGAAACCGCCGATGTTCACCATGCCGTCTTTCTTGGCGCTCATCATGCAGCCGTCCGCCAGGCTGAAGATCTCCTGGGCGATGGATTTCACGCTGCGGTCCTGCTGGCCCGCTTCCCGCAGCTTGATGAACATGGAATTTTCCGCGTAGCGGCAGACGTCGAGGATCAGGGGTTTTTCGTAGCGGTTCAGCAGCTCGCGATAGGCGCGCAGATTCGCCAGGCTCACGGGCTGGCCGCCGCCGCTGTTGTTCGTCAGCGTCATCATGCCGAAGGGGATGCGATGGGCTTCCCGCCTGAGCAGATCCTCCACGCGGGCCAGGTCGATGTTTCCCTTGAAAGGATGGATGGCGCGGGGCTGCAGGCCTTCCGGAATCACCAGGTCGACGGCCTCGGCGCCCTGGTATTCCAGATTCGCGCGGGTGGTGTCGAAGTGCGTGTTGTTGGGCACGAGGTCGCCCTTCTTCGTCGCCACGCTGAAGAAGATCCGCTCCGCCGCGCGGCCCTGATGGGTGGGGATGATGTGCTGGTAGCCGGTGAGGTCTTTCAGCACCGACTCCAGCCGGAAAAAGGATTTGGAGCCGGCGTAGCTTTCATCCCCCTCCATGATGGCGCCCCACTGCTTGGCGCTCATGGCGCCGGTGCCGCTGTCGGTGAGGAAGTCCAGCAGCACGTGCTCCGCCGGCAGCAGGAAAACATTCAGCTTGGCTTCCTTGAGCCAGGCATCGCGCTCCAGGCGTGTGCTCATGCGGATGGGCTCCACGGCCTTGATGCGGAAGGGTTCGATGATGGTGTGGATCATGGGTCACCTGGGGGCTGTGGGTGTTGGGCGTTGGGTAGTGGGCAGTGGGCATTGGGCATTGGGAATTGGGCAGTGGGCATTGGGCATTGGGCATTGGGCAGTGGACTCTGGGCGGTGGCTTGAGCCGTTGGCTGTAGACGTCCAGTTTCAAGTCTCAAGACCTGGGTTCCAATTCGTAGTTTGTGACTCGTGATTTCGCGTGCGCTCTAGGCCGCGCTGCTTCAGCTGAATCACCAAGCACCGGCAATCAATTGTCGGATTCTGCGCTAGGCCGCGGCTTCGCCGCAGGCAGACCTGGCCTCGTGCTCCGCACGCCGGTTCTTCTGTCGGCATCCAGGATTCATCCGAGACCTCTGCCTAGACTTTATCGAACGTCGCGGCAAGAGGCCAGTCCGGTCAGCAAAAGAGAGCTTGCCGGGAATGTGATCTCCGCCGAGCCAACAAAAACTGATGACGCGAAGGTAGCGAAGGGAAAGAAGTCTTCGGAAGACAAGCAACCTCTCCTGAGCACTGTATGGGCTATCCGGTTTTCAGGGCGGCGGCGATACCACACCGGCAGCGTGGAATAGCCGCCGCCCTGAAAACCCGCACGACGAAAGTCGCGCGGCCCCGGCATGGCCGGGGCGGCCCAAGCTCTATGCTGGTAGCATTCTTCCCCCTTCGCGTTCTACGCTTCTTCGCGACCTTCGCGTAGTGTCTTTATAGAAAATCTGACTGATATTTCACTTTTCAGACATACGCAGAATCTTAAAACAACCCGATGATCCGGCCCGTCTCCAAATCCACGTCCACATCGTAGAAGCCCGGCCGTGTGGGGAGGCCCGGCATGGTGCTCATCTTCCCCAGCAAGGCGTAGAGAAAGCCTGCGCCCACGGAAGCCCGCACATCCCTGACCGGAATGCGGAAGCCCCTGGGCGCGCCCTTCAGCGCAGGGTCGTGGCTCAGGCTGAGATGGGTCTTGGCCATGCAGATGGGCAGCTGGTCGAAGCCCAGTCGGGTGTACTCGATGATCTGCGCTTCGGCTTCGGGTGAATAGTCCACGCCGTCGGCGCCGTAGATTCCGATTGCCACGGCTTCGATCTTCGCTTTGATGGCCGCTTCCAGCGGATACAGGAAATGGAAATGGTTGGGCTGGTCCGCCGCCCGCATCACCGCTTCCGCCAGTTCCACGGCCCCTTCGCCGCCCTCTGCCCAGACATTGCAGACCACCGCCTCGGCAGCGCCATGTTCCATGGCCGCCTTGCACACCAACGCCTGTTCCGCCTCGGTGTCCATGGCGAAACCATTCACCGCCACCACCACCGGCACACCGAATTTCCGTGCGGTGGCAATGTGGTGGAAGAGATTCGGAAGGCCTTTCTCCAGCAGCTCCAGATTCTCCTCCAGGTACACCGGATCAAGAGTTCTTCCCGCGACCACCTTGGGCCCGCCGCCATGCATCTTCAGGGCCCGGATCGTGGCCACCATCACCACCGCATCCGGAACCAGACCTGAAGTCCGGCACTTGATGTCGAAGAATTTCTCCATGCCCATGTCGGCGCCAAACCCCGATTCGGTCACCACGTAGTCGGCCAGTTTCAAGGCGATCTGGTCCGCCAGGATGGAGCTGTTGCCGTGTGCGATGTTGGCGAAGGGCCCCGCATGCACCAGGACCGGCGTGCCTTCCAGGGTCTGCATGAGCGTCGGCTTGAGCGCATCCCGCATGAGCACCGTCATGGCGCCCACCACGCCGAGATCCTCGGTGGTGACGGCCTCGCCGCGTCGGTTCAGGCCCACCACGATGCGTCCCAGGCGGACTCGCATGTCCGTGAGGCCCGTGGTGAGAGCGAGGATCGCCATGATCTCGCTGGCCACGGTGATGTCGAAACCCGACTCGCGGGAATATTCCAGTTCCTCGGGTCCACGTCCGAGGGTCACGCCCCGCAGGAAGCGGTCGCTGGTGTCCACCACCCGGCGCCAGCTGATGCGGGCCGGGTCCAGGTCCAGCCTCGCGAAGCGGGCTCTCTCATCCATCGTCAGCGCGTCGGGATCGGACTTGAAGATGCCCTGGCGCATCAGGCGTCCGCGCATATTGGGTGCAAAGTGCCGAAGGCCCTGCTTGTCCTTCGGGCAAAGGCGATCGAAGAGCTCTTCGTCGCTCAGCTTGGCTTCGTGCAGCATCCGCGCATCCAGGGCCGCGGCGGCCAGGTTATGGGCCGCGGTGATGGCGTGGATATCGCCCGTGAGATGGAGATTGAATTCCTCCATGGGAATGACCTGGCTGTAGCCTCCGCCCGCCGCGCCGCCCTTGATGCCAAAGGTCGGGCCCTGGCTGGGCTGGCGGATGCACGTGACAACTTTGCGGCCGAGCTGCGAACCCAAGGCCTGGCTCAGTCCCACGGTCACGGTGGTTTTTCCTTCGCCCAGGGGCGTCGGCGTGATGGCGGTGACATCGATGTATTTCCCGCTGGGGCGGTGGCTCAACCGCTCGAGCACTTCAAGTTTCACCTTGGCTTTGTAGGGGCCGTAGAACTCGACATCGTGCGCATTCAGTCCCAATTCGCCAGCGATCTCCAGGATGGGCCGCGTCTCGGCACCCTGCGCGATGTCCAGGTCGGAGGGCACAGGGCTCTTCCGGGCCATTTGATGGCACTTGATGAAGGGGTGGACTACAGTCGTGGAACCCATGGTGACTCCCGTCTAACATCAGCCTGTCTTAACTTTAGGCCGCTGTTGGTGACGGGTTGCCGGGTCTTGACCTACATCACATTTAATTTGCTGGAATCGTGTGGATTGCTGGGCGGAATCGCCAGGAGGCTTCCTGACATCAAGCGCGCTGCACGAAAGCGTGCGTAATGCTTTTCACCGTGGGCGTACCCATCGAGCGCATCGTGGTCTCCAGTTCGGCCCTCAGAATTTCGAGGCTCCTATCGACACCCGCCTGCCCGAACGCTGCCAGGCCCCAGGCGTAGGGCCGCCCGACGCAAACGGCATTCGCCCCGAGGGCCAACGCCTTGAAGATGTCCGTCCCGCGACGGAAGCCGCTATCCACCAGCACTGGCATCTTCCCCCCGACCGCTTCGATCACCTCGGGCAGCGATTCAATCGTCGATCGGCCGCTCTCCTCGCCGCGGCCACCGTGGTTGGAGACGATGAGGCCATCCACCCGGTGCTGGAGCGCCAGGGCGGCCTCCTCCGCGGTGACGATGCCCTTCAGGATGACTTTCATCGACGTGATGTCCTGGAGGCGGCGCACGAAGTCCCAGGTCAGGTCAGCCGCCAGGGGCGTGACCAGCTTGGATGTGTCGATGCGGTCGAACATCGGTCTGCGCCGGAAGTCGTACCTTGGACCCGCCGAATGGCAGGCCGTACAGTCGCGGCTGTCGATCCGTTTACCGCGTACCAGGCTTTCGCGGCCCGATGCGGTGGGGGCATCCACGGTGACGGCCACAACGGGGCAGCCTGCAGCTTCCGCGCGCTTGACGAGGGCCCGGGTGATCGCCCAATCGGTCGTCGGATACAGCTGGAACCAGACGGGCGCCCCCCGGGCGGCGATCACGTCTTCCACTGACTTCGTCGAGAGGGTGGAAAGCACCTGGAGGTGGTTGCGCGCGCCGGCGGCCTTGGCGGCGGCGACCTCGCCCTCCGGATGGAAGGCGCACAGGCTGCTCACCGGAGCGAGCACGATGGGGGTGGGCCAGGTCGTGCCGAACAGTTCCACCCGGGCGTCGATTCGCGACGTATCCACCATCCGGCGCGGCCTGATCTGATACTTCGCAAAGCCCTCGCGGTTCGCGCGAAGGGTGGCGTCGGCCTCGACCCCGGTGGCCAGGTAGGCATAGTGGGCCGGGGGCAGATTCCGGCGGGCGACCTCCTCGAGATCGAACACGTTCAGGGCCTGGGCCGCAGAAGTGATCTCGAAATTATCCGCAAGCGGACCATCAATCCCACTCGCTCCTAAGCGTTGCCCGGAAGCCAACCCCGGAACCACCACATACGAGAATAGTGGGCTGGCAAGCAGGAATTCCATGAATTGCCGACGGCTCTGGTCACTGCGGTCATTCGTGCCCATCGAGTTCCCCTTCAGTTGTAAGTGCCAGCTTTTGGAAGCAGTTTACTGGGTGGCGGTCGGGGATAGCTTTATTATCGGATCCGGAGGTTGCGGTATTAAAAATACCTGATTATCCCTGATCCTCAGCCCACAGCTTTTCAGGTAAAAAGCTGACCCACAGATTCCACAGATGACACAGATTTCCGGATGGCTACCGACCGCGAAGGAGAAGCAATCTCCCGTTTTCTCCGCATGGGCCAACCG
>JANYJQ010000079.1 GCA_025358435.1 Holophagaceae bacterium | reverse complement strand
CCTCGCCAAGGGCGACAAGCTCGAAGCGTGGGTGAAGAGCCATATCAAGCCCGCGAATATCGAGAACATGAAGCTCCCCTTCGCGGCCGTGGCCACCGACCTGAACTGGGGCCATAAAGTAGTGCTCGACAAAGGTTCTGTTGCCCGCGCCATCCGGGCCAGCGCCGCGATCCCGGGCGTCTTCCAGCCGGTCACGCACCAGGGCAAGCTCCTGGTGGATGGCGGCGTCACGGACAACATCCCCATCTCGGTAGCCAAGGCCAAGGGCGCGGACATCGTCATCGCCGTGGACATCAGCGCGAACATCGGAAATACGAACATCACCAATCTCCTGGACGTCACGCTCCAGGCCACGGGCATCATGTTCGCGCTCAACGTCGAGCATGCCAAGAAGGATGCTGATGTCCTGATCACTCCCGCGGGCATAGGCGATGTCGGGATGCTCGACTTCACCCAGAAGAAACGGTGCATGCAGGCCGGCATCCTGGCCACGCAAAAAGCCATGCCGGACATCCGCAAGGCCATCGACACCTGGGTCGCGGCCCACACGCAAGCACCTGCCCAAGCGCGCTGATTTCCATGGGATTGAACCCATTGGCCGCCTGGGGCATACACATTATCGGGTAAACGGTTCATGAGATGATTCAGGTTTCGTCTGGCTTTCCGGACATATAGGGATGTATTGATGCCTCGAAAAGCCAAATGGATGTTCTGGTCAGCCCTCGGTCTCTCATCCATGTTTCTCATCGGCTGGGCCAGCTTTGGCCGGAGCAAAGATGATGTCGTCTACACCGTGGAATCTGTCCATCGCCAGGATCTCCGGGAAGGCATCAATGCCAACGGCGAGATCCAGGCCAGGAGCCGAGTGAATGTAGGCGTGCAGGTCACGGCGGCTATCAAAGCGATCCACGTCACGGATGGACAGTTCGTGAAGATGGGCGAACTGCTGGTGACCCTCGAGCAGGAGCACTACAAACAGGCTTTGAACCAGGCCGAAATGGGACTTCGTTTGGCTCGCAAGGATCTGGAATCCTCAGAGACCACCTTTCGCAAGCAGGAGCAGACCTTCACTCGGCAGGATGCCCTTCTGAAGCAAGGCCTCATCTCCAACGAAGACGCCCAGCAGACCAGGCTCCTCCGCGATACGGCCGCCACCGCCGTCGAGCGCGCCAAAGTATCGATCCAGCAGGCTGAAGCCCAGGTAGCCTTGGCCCTTGATGATCTGAGCAAGACGGAAATCCGCGCTTCCATGTCGGGACGGGTGACCGGGCTGAAGGCGGAAAAGGGCGAGACGGCCATCGCGGGGCAGACCAGCATCACCGGAGCCGTGCTCATGGTCATCTCGGATACGTCGGAAATGCTGGCGGAAGTGAAGGTAGGCGAGTTGGATGTTGTGAAGCTCAAAGCCGGCCTCCCCGCGGAGATCCAGGTGGATGCCGTCCCCGGGAAAGTCTTCCAGGGACGGGTTCTGGACGTCGCCACAAGCGTGGACCGCACCACCCAGCCAAATTTCGGGTCCTCGGTGCAAGACGCCCAGAACTACAGGGTCCGTGTCCAATTGCTCGGAACAGCGCAGGAACTTGAGGCCCTTCACCCCGGCATGAGCGCCCGCCTGGCCGTTCTTGCCAACGAAATGAAAAACGTCCTCACGGTTCCCCTGCAGGCTGTCCAGGAACGGGAGGTCAAGAATGGAGGGCTGGGCCTCATCTCCGGCACACGCGCGGTGGCCTTCGTGGTGAAGAACGGCAAGGTGGAGGAACGCACCCTTAAGATTGGTTCGGGAACCCGTCGGGCAGTGCAGGTGACAGATGGCGTCCTGGAAGGGGAACAGATCATCATCGGCCCAGCTAAAGCCATGGCTGCGCTGGTTTCAGGCGCCAAAGTCAAGATCCAATCCGAACAGGACGCCTTGAAGAGCCGAAAACAGTGAGCGCCTCGGGTCGATGGAGAGAGCCCTTTCGCGCTGCCTTCCAGAGCCTTTGGTCCCACCGGATGCGATCCATGCTTACCACGCTGGGAATCATCATCGGCGTGGCCTCGGTCATCACGGTCGTCCATCTCTCCAAGAGCCTGGAAGCCCGGATCATGGCTGATGTGAACCAGGAAGGCAGCAACACGTTTTTCCTTAGCCCGGGTGCTCCCAGCAGTGCCTGGAAGAAAGGGCTGAAGGTGAGGAGGCAGACCATAGGCAGGCAGGAGATCCGGGAACTCCAGAATTTGGTGCCGGAAGTCCGTCTCGCCTCTCCGGAATATTACATCTGGTCCCAGAATATCCTGGCGAAAGTGGGGACTTACAGTCAGCGGGTCCTGCTCCATGCGATGGATGAAAACGGTCTGGCCTTGACCAACCTGGAGCTGGCCTGCGGCCGGGGGGTCACAGCCACTGATCGGATGACACGAGCCCCCGTGGTGATCCTGGGGGCCAAGGTGGCCCAGGACATGGACATGACCGAAGCCAGCCTTGGGAAGACTTTCACCGTCGGCGGCCAGACGGTGGAACTCATCGGCATTCTGAAGAAGCAGGGGGACATCCCCTTCATGCCCCAGGAGGAAAATGAAGACGCCATCTGGGGGACCGACCGTGAGCTCATCATTCCCTTCGGAAGCTTCAAGGAGCTGACAAGGCCCGGCCGGATCGACAGTCCCTCCTGGCGCCTCCAAGTGGATTCACGCTTGCCGGTCAAGGAAGCGGAAGACCTCCTGCGTGCCAATTTGCGGCGCGTCTGCGGGCTTCACGGGGATGACCTGGACTGCTTCGATCTCTCGAGCAACCAAAAGCAAGCGGCGATGGTGGAGAAGCTCACCGGTTCCCTGCTCCTGTCGGGCGCTGCGATGGTGTCCATCAGCCTCCTGGTCGGAGGCATCGGCGTCATGAACATCATGCTGGTGAGCGTCACCGAACGGACGCGGGAAATCGGCATCCGCAAGGCGCTGGGAGCGAGGCGGCGGAACATCCTGGTCCAGTTCCTCATCGAGGCCGTGGTGCTTTGCGTGGTGGGCGGTGTGCTGGGTGTTTTCCTTGGACTCGGATTGGGCACAGTCCTAAGCCAGTTGCTCATGAAGCACATGGGTGTTGTTCCGTTCTGGGCCTTCGCTTCAGCCTTGCTGGTTCCAGCCCTTGTTGGACTGACTTTCGGGCTCTATCCCGCGAACAAGGCGGCCAAGCTGGATCCCATTGAAAGCCTGCGCTACGAATAACTCAGGCTCTCTGGCGGATACTTCAGCTCCATTCCCCGTTAATCTATTGTTTTGGTTTTCATGCGAACCC
Organism: Holophagaceae bacterium; assembly: GCA_025358435.1. Taxonomy (GTDB): domain Bacteria; phylum Acidobacteriota; class Holophagae; order Holophagales; family Holophagaceae; genus JANXPB01. The sequence goes on along the minus strand of JANYJQ010000079.1, from coordinate 3,592 downwards.
ACCCCGGCAACGTATTCGTGATCTCCGCCCCTTCGGGGAAGGGCAAGTCGACACTGGCCCACCGTCTGGTGGCATCGCTCGAAAATTTCATTTTTTCCATATCCACAACGACCCGAGCGCCGAGGCCCAACGAGGTGGACGGCCAGGATTATTTTTTTGTGGATGACGCCACCTTTGACCAGATGGTGCATGAGGACGGTTTCATCGAGTGGGTGCAGGTCTACGGAAATCGCTATGGAACTGGCCGCAAATGGCTTCAGGGCGTTCTGGATTCGGGCCAGGATGTGTTGCTCGACATAGAAACCACAGGCGCTCTGAACCTGCGCCGCGCCATTCCCGATGCGGTGATGATTTTCATCCTTCCGCCATCGGCGGCGGAACTGGAGCGCCGCCTGCGCGGGCGGGGCAAAGATTCCGAAACCCAGATCCAGGAGCGCCTGAAGTACGCACGCCACGAGATGGAGCTGTATCACGCCTATGATTTTCTGGTGGTGAACGACACCCTTGAACCAGCCTATAAACAGATGGAAGCCATCGTCTGGGCCACGCGGGTCCGCCGGGAACGCATGGTTGAGCGCGCCCAGGCGATACTAAAGGAGTTCTAAGTCAGGAACGAGTGCAAGCATGGCGACATCCAAACAGTTAGACGGAACAGGATTGAAAATGGCGCGTTTGATCTCGAAAAATTGGATGTGGGTGGTGCTGGTCGGAACCACGGCGGTCTATGCGCCGCTGGCTGGCCGAACGGGGGATGAACGGGCTCAGGCCCGGAGCCTGGATACCCTGACGGAAATCATGGGCTTGCTGGAAAAAAAGACGGTGGAGCCGCCCACGCCCAGGCAACTCACCAAGTCCAGCATCCAAGGGATGCTCCATACCCTGGACCCCCACTCGAATTACATGGATGAAGGCGAATTCCGTATGATGCGCGAGGACCAGCGGGCCTCGTTCTACGGCATCGGCTCCATCATCAGCCAGCAGGCCGACGGCATCGTGGTCATGTCCACGGTGCGGGGCGGGCCCAGCGAGAAAGTAGGCATCCGGCCGGGCGACTACTTGCGCGAGATCGACGGCAAGAGCACCGAAGGCTGGACGAACAACCAGGCGGTGCAAAAGCTCCGCGGGGAAAAAGGCACACCGGTGGAAGTGGCCGTGCAGAGGGCCGGCTATCCCGAACTGGTGCGCTTCACCATCACCCGCGGCGAGATCCCCACCAACAGCGTCTATTACGCCTTCATGCTGGATAAAGACACGGGCTTCATCCTGATCAAGGATTTCGGTGAAGCCACTAGCGAAGAATTCGAACGGGCTGTGAACAAACTCAAGGGCCAGGGCATGACAAAGCTCGTGCTGGATCTGCGCAACAACGGCGGCGGCGTGTTGGATGCCGCCGTGGGCATCTGCCGGCAGCTGGTGGGCCCCGGCGAACTTATCGTCACCCAGAAGGGCCGCGATGGCCGCGATGTGATTGAAACGCGCTCTCCCAAGGGTTCGGTCATGGATCCATTCCCGATGGTGATCCTCGTGAATCGCGGATCCGCCTCGGCCTCCGAAATCGTCACGGGCGCTGTGCAGGATCACGACCGCGGCCTGGTGGTCGGCACCACATCATGGGGCAAGGGACTGGTGCAAAGCGTTCTCACCATAGGCCGAAGCCGCGGCCTGGCGCTCACCACGGGCCGGTATTACACACCCTCGGGCCGCAGCATCCAGCGCGATTACATGCACGGCCTGGACGACTACTACAACCCCGAAGAAGATGCCAAGGTTCCCATCAAACCCGAGGGTCCACCCTTCAAGACAGACCTTGGCCGCATCGTCTATGGAGGAGGCGGCATCACGCCCGATTACATAGTGCCAGCGGCGCTGTTGAAGCCCTTCGTGGGAAACCTGCGCTTCCGCACCTCGGCCTTCTTCAAATTCGCCGTTCATGAAAAGGAGCACTTCGGCGTGAAGCAGGACCTGGGCGCCGATGATGTGGTGCTCGCGCGTTTCAAGCAGTGGGCCGCAGAACAGAAGATCGCCATCACCGACAAAGAGTTGGAAGAGAACAAGGAGGAGATGCGGGACCAGATCTCCTATGAGATGCAGAATCTGGCCTACGGCTTGGACGCTGGCTTCAAGTACCTCTGCACCAAGGATCCCCAGGTGCAGAAGGCCCTCTCCTTGATGCCTGAAGCCGCCGGGCTGGCCCAGAAGAAAATCCTGGTTCAAAAGCTAGGGGTGGCGACCACCGTGGCGAAAAACTGATCCCGTTCAAATCATATATTAATGATTTTTATGAACCCATAAATTATTCGTGCACATTGGCTCTAGCCTCGGTAGGCTTGGCGTTTGCGCCTGTGCTGTGTACCGGCGTCATAGACCCTGACCGCACGAGGCATCCATGGATTTCACCCTTCCTGAACACGTAGAAGCGCTGCGCCAGGAAGTGCGCAAGTTCGCCGAAAAGGAGATCCGACCCCATGTCATGGAGTGGGATGAGTCCAAGACCTTTCCCATGGCGGTCATCAAGAAGCTTGGGAAAATGGGAATGCTGGGCGTCATCTTCCCCGAGGAATACGGCGGTGCGGGCATGGGCTACATCGAGTACGCCGTGGTGGTGGAAGAGCTGAGCCGGGTCTGCGGCAGCGTGGGCATCACCATCGCGGCCCACAACAGCCTCTGCTCGAACCACATCTATGCCACGGGCAATGAGGCCCAGAAGCAGAAATACCTCAAGCCACTGGCATCGGGGAAGGTCATCGGCGCCTGGGGCCTCACCGAGCCCGGCGCGGGCAGCGATGCCGGCGCGCAGCTCAGCACCGCCCGCAAAGAAGGCGCTCACTACATCCTGAACGGCACCAAGAATTTCATCACCCACGGCACGGTGGCCGACATCGCCGTGGTGATGGCCCGCACCAGCGCCGGCAAAGGCACGAATGGGATCAGCGCGTTCATCCTGGAAAAAGGTATGCCCGGATTCCGCGCCGGCAAACAGGAAAACAAGCTGGGACTGCGCGCCAGCGACACCTCCGAGCTCATCCTTGAAGACGTGAAAGTGCCCGTTGAAAACATGTTGGGGGAAGAGGGCGTTGGTTTCCGCCAGGCCATGAAGACGCTGGATGGGGGCCGCATCAGCATCGGTGCCTTGGCACTCGGAATGGCCCAGGGAGCCTATGAAGAATCTGTAAAGTATTCCAAAATCCGCCACACCTTCGGCAAACCCCTCAGCGGACACCAGGCTATCCAATTCAAACTCGCGGACATGGCCGTGCAGATAGAGGCCGCGCGCCTGCTCATCTACCAGGCGGCGAATCTCAAGGACCAGGGCCTGCCCTACGCCAAGGCCGCCAGCATGGCCAAACTCTTCAGCTCGGAAGTCGCCTGCAAAGTGGCCGATGAAGCCGTGCAGATCCATGGCGGCTACGGCTACATCAAGGACTACCCGGTGGAAAAGTACTACCGCGACGTGAAGCTCTGCACCATCGGCGAAGGCACCAGCGAAATCCAGCGCACGGTCATCGCGCGGTACATTTTGCAAGAGTTCTGAACCGAGAATGGCGCGAATGGCCGAGAACAAGACTGAAATTCAATATCTGGGCGCTGCGGT
>JANYJQ010000023.1 GCA_025358435.1 Holophagaceae bacterium | reverse complement strand
AATCAGGACCGCTATTTGGCATGGATTTTTGGCATTCCGATGGGTTCTTTTCCGCTGGGTTCCGCAACGGCCTTCATTACGTTTCACATGCTGGATATCGCCGCCGTCATGGTCATTGCGGGCTGTGGACTGGCCTTCTGGCGGCGCTTGCACGACGAGGGTGATGCCAGCACCCAGCGGTTCGGGCTGGATTTATTGCCTCTGGTGTTGCTGCTGGCCGTTTCACTTACGGGCTTGATGCTCACGGCCTCTGAGAAATGGCTGGAGGGACGCAACTTCGGCACGCTGGCCTTCCTGCACGAAGCCACGGTGATCCTGCTCTTGCTCAGCCTGCCCTTTGGCAAGCTCTTTCACATCGTGCAGCGTCCGGCCCAGGCAGGGGCTGCGCTATACAAAGAGGAAGGCGAAGCGGAAGGAAGGATTCCCTGTCGCGTTTGCAACGCAGCCTTCATTCGGGCGAATCAGCGACGGGATCTGGAGCGCCTATGGGCGGAGCTGGGGCTGGAGGGCGCACGGCACGAAAGCGGTGCGCATCACCTGGATCTCTGCCCCAAATGTAAGCGCCGGTTGGTGATGCAGGCTCACAACCTGCGCCTGCACGGGGCCTTCGATCCCTTTGCCGAAGTGCCGCTACCCATCGAGCCGATCCCTGACAAATTTTCGCTTCGGAGCTGACCCATGGCCCGCACGCCCCAGACCCTCGAAGCCCTTCGCGCGGAGTTTGGTCCGCATTTGAATCTAGCCCCTCCGGGCGGTTGGAACGCCGATCCTTCACCCGACAAAATCGTGAAAACCCACTGCTGCTTCTGCGGGCAACAGTGTGGCATTCAGCTGAAGGTGAAGGACAACCGGGTGATCGGCTTCGACCCGTGGGAAGCGTTCCCCTTCAACCAGGGCAAGCTCTGCCCCAAGGGTGTGAAGCGCTATCTGCAAGGCAATCATCCAGATCGTTTGCTCAAGGCCATGAAACGCACCGAGAGCGGCTTTGTGCCCATGGACTGGAACGAGGCCATGGACCGCACGGTGGCGGAAATTCAACGCATTCAGACCGCGCACGGAAAGGATGCCTTCGCGGTGCTTTCGGGGGTGTCGCTCACCAACGAAAAAAGCTATCAGGTGGGCAAGTTTGCGCGGCTGGGCCTTCAGACCAAGAATCTCGATTACAACGGCCGTCTTTGCATGGTGAGTGCAGGTGCGGGCAACAAGAAAGCGTTTGGGTTGGATCGCGCCGCCAATTCCTGGGCGGATATCGAAGGGGCCGAAGTCATTTGGGTGGCCGGTTCCAACGTGGCCGAATGCAGCCCCATCACCACGGATTACATCTGGCGGGCCCGGGACCGGGGCGCCAAGCTCATCGTGGTGGATCCTCGCCTCACGCCCCTGGCCCGCACGGCGGATCTGGCGCTACCCCTGAAGCCGGGCACCGATTGTGCGCTCACCAATGGCATCCTGCACCTGCTGCACAAATGGGATCTCATCGATTGGGCCTACGTGAAAGCCCACACCAATGGCTTTGAACAGGCTCTGGAAGCGGTGAAGGATTGCACGCCGGAATGGACCAGCCAGATTACAGGCCTGCCCATGGCCGCCATCGAGAAGGCCGCGCGGATATGGGGCGAAGCCAAGACTAGCTTCCTGCTGCACGCGCGGGGCATCGAGCATCAGAGCAAGGGCGTCGAGAATGTGCTGGGTTGCATCAACATGGTGCTGGCCACGGGGCGCCTGGGAAAACCCTATTGCGGTTACGCGACGATCACGGGCCAGGGCAATGGCCAAGGCGGTCGGGAGCACGGCCACAAGTGCGATCAGCTACCTGGCAACCGCGATATCAGCAACCCCGAACACCGCGCCTACATCTGTTCCGTGTGGGGTTGCAGCGATGCTGAACTGCCCGGCGTTGGCCTCAGCGCCCAGGAAATCATGAACGCCATCCACGCGGGTGAAATCAAAGGCCTGCTAAGCCTTTGCTTCAACCCGTCGGTGAGCCTGCCCGATACGGAATTCACGCGAGCGGCCCTTAGCAAGCTGGAGTTCTTTGTGGTGCTGGATTTCTT
>JANYJQ010000182.1 GCA_025358435.1 Holophagaceae bacterium | reverse complement strand
GAGCGTGTCGAAGGCGAGGCTCGACTTGCCGCTGCCGCTGAGCCCGGTGATCACCACCAGCTTATTGCGGGGCAGCGTCAGGTCGAAGTTTTTCAGATTGTGCTCGCGGGCACCTTTGATGTGGATCGCGTCCATGGTTCCTTCGGCTTTGGAGAGTAGGCAGATTGGCATGAGCGCCACTTTTGATCTTAGAAGAATCCAATCGGCACTAGAATTTCCATATGCATGGTGTCGAGTTCGCAGTCCTGCTTCATCGGGCCCTCGAGGCCCGGGTGCAGGAGCTGAATGATGCCTCGGCGAGCGAGGGCGGATTCGGGGATCCCGCGGTCGTCCATCGGGTCCGCGTGGGTTGCCGCCGACTCAAGGCGGTGATGCGGCTACTGGATGAGGAGGCCTATCCCCATCTCGCCAGTCGCGCCAAAGCACTGCGCGATTTCACCAAAGACCTGGGGACCGTCCGTGATCTGGATGTCCAGATCGCGGCTTTGGCCCATCTTCACGCCAGCGACACCCATCCCATCAACCGGGCTGCCCTTGAGCATGTGCTGGAGATCGTGGCCAGGCGGCGGCAGAAGCGGCTGGATGCCCTGGACAAGAAGGTGCCCAGCTTCGCCAGGCTCTTGAAAGTACCCAGCCTGCCGAACCCGTTCGAAGGGCCTCCTCTGCCGGTTGAAGCATGGTCCTGTCTGCGGCCATGCATCACCGAGGCGCTGTCCGGCATCTCCACGTTGCGGGAGCAGGAGGACATCGCAGGGCTCCATGTGTCCAGAATCCAGGTCAAGCGTCTGCGTGACACACTGGAGGCCTTGGCTCCGGCCTTTCCTGCGGAACCCGCAGGCTTCCTGATGGAACTGAGGGCGATGCAGACCGTGCTTGGCGACCACCATGATCATGCCTCGCTGGAAGCCCTTCTCCGCAGGAGCTTGGACCACCTTACCGAGGCTGGCCGCCAAACCCTTTCCGCCAGCCTTCTTGGGGTGCTGGACTCTGTCGTGAATGCTCGGCGCCAGGCCTTTGAACGCTTCCAGGCCCTTGAGGGACCCTGGGATGCTGCCGAATTTTCAGCGCGGGTCCAGGCGTTGCTGGGGGTCAATGTCGCATGAAAATACAGCCCCTCAAATGGCTGAGAAGCCTCCATGCGAAACTCTTCCTGCTGATGGCCCTGGTGACCAGCGTGCTCACCGTGGCAGTGGCCTACAACATCACCCGCAACAGCCGTCGGGAGATGGAGGCCTATACGAAAAATCTCACCATCGAAGCGGCACGCACCATCGAAACCGAAATCCTTGAGCGGGATCCAAAATTCCAGGACAAGCGCAAGGTCGAGGAAATGCTTGAGAGCATCGCCGGGGAAGATCGCAGCATCTTCCAGATGGACGTGTTCCAACGCATCGATAAAACGGAAAAGGTGGATCTCCTGGTCTCCAGCGGCGTGGAAAGCGAAATCCAGTGGACACCGGATCTCGGCAAATTCATGACCTTGAAGGTGCCGAGCGCAGAGCTGGTGGACCTGAGCACTGGCACCAAGGGCTGGAAGGTCTATCTGCCCATCCAGAACCCCAAGGGAGACAAGCATCCGGCCATCGGCCTGATCCGCGCCTATTGCAACCTGGAACGGTGGGAGATCGTGTGGGCGAACAATCAGAGCCGCACCTTGAAAACGCTCCCCTGGGTGATTCTTGGCGAATTCATCCTGCTGTGGGTGATCCTGGGCATCTTTGTGAACGATCCCCTGCGCAACATCACCGAGGCCATGGAGCGGCTGGAACAGGGTGAAGCTTCGGCCCGTGCGTCGGTGGGGCACACGGATGAATTGGGTTCCATCGCCAACCGCTTCAACCTGATGGCCAGCCAACTCCAGCGGGCCTCGAGTGAGCGCGAGTCTTTCATCGAAGAGATCCGGGGCCTTAACGCGAATTTGCATAACCGCATCGATGCGGCCCTTGCGGATTTGCAGACCAAGAACGCTGAACTTGAATCGCTGGTGGAACGCAACTCGCTGCTGAGGGAAGAACTCAGCCAGCAGGAGCGGCTGGCAGTGGCGGGGCAATTGACGGCCACCTTCGCCCATGAAGTGGGGACGCCGTTGAACCTGGTGAACAGCCACCTTCAACTGCTCGAAGGACAAGATGATCTTACGGATAAGACCAGGGACCGACTGGGTGTGATCCGTTCCCAGATCCAACGGGTGGGGGAGATCGTGCGGCGTCTGCTGGATATGACCCGGCGGCCTCAACTCAAGCAGGAATCGGTGTCATTCAACGACCTGGTGGATGGATTGCAGCAGCTTTGGCTGCCAACCCTCACGGCCCATGGAGTGGACTTTGATGTGGATTCACCCAAGGATGTGCTGGTGAGCGCGGACCGCAAGCAGATGGAGCAGCTCTTTATCAACCTCGTGAACAACGCCGTTGATGCCATGCCGGAAGGTGGCCACATCCATTTGCGGGTCAGCCAAGCCGGGGATGGGTGGAGCATGGAGCTCAGGGACACTGGCCATGGCATTCCGCCTGAAGTCCTTCCCAAAGTTTTCAAGCCCATGTTCACCACTAAGCCAGAAGGCAAAGGCACGGGCCTGGGCCTTTCCATCTGCCGTGAGATTGTGCGCACACATGGAGGCGAGATCCGCATTGAAAGCGAAGTGGGACAAGGCACGACCGTGATCTTCAGTCTGCCCGGCATGGCTAGGGCTGCGGCGTGATGGCCGCTCTGTCAACGCCTCACTTCGCCGGTTTGTAGACCACTCCGCCCTTCATGACGAAGGTCACGCGTTGCAGCTCCGTGATGTCCTTCAGGGGATCCCCCTTCACCGCAATGATGTCCGCGTAGGCTCCCTGGGTTATCAACCCAAGGGTCTTTGGGTGCCCGAGCAGACTCGCGGCCTTGCACGTGGCCGCCTGGATGGCCTGCATAGGGGTCATGCCGCACTCCGCCATCATCGCCAGCTCCTTCGCCTGATTTTCCGACCAGGCGAAGCCCCCTGCATCGCTGCCATTTGCGATATTCATCCCCTTCTCCACGCCACGGCGGAAGGCCCTGGCCAACAGTGCCGGCATCTGTTTCCAGATGCCGCCCCGACCTTCCGCGACCCAGCGACCCACATACATGGTCGGGCACCACCATGCGCCTTGCTTGATGGCCCGGTCCATGAGGTCCTCGGTGAATCCGCTGCCATGCTCGATGGTGTCGAAACCGGCAGTGAGCGCTGCGTCAATGCCGTCCCAGGCCACAGAGTGAGCGGCAGCAGGCCTCCCGATTCGATGAGCTTCATCCACAAAGGCCTTCAGTTCTTCGGGGGTGAAATTGACTTTGCTGCGCAAGCGGCCGTCTGCTCCCAGGAAATAACCCCGATCCACATAGACCTTGATCCAATCGGCGCCGTACTTCACCTGTTCCCGAACTGCCTTGCGGATCTGGTCCACGCCGTCCACGATCTGCACGCCCTCGGGCACCTTCAGCTCCCAGCTGTAGCCGGAAAGAGGATACATGCCGGTGGCGCTGAACGCCCGGGTCGCGACGAACAGGCGCGGCCCCGGAATGACACCATTCGCGATTGCGCGTTTAAGATCCACGTCCGCGTACATGGCTCCTTCTGTTTCCAGATCGCGCAGGGTGGTGAAGCCATTCATGAGCGAAGCGCGGCAGGCGGCGGAAGCCCGCAGTGTCCGGTGGGGAATGCTCTCCTTCAAGAGCTGGACGTCGTATTCTTCGGCGGTGATATCGCCCTGGAGCAATACGTGGGTGTGGGCATCGATGAGGCCTGGCAACACCGTGGCTTTGGCCAGATCGATGACTTCCATGGAATCAGATGCGCCGGCCGCCATTGCGTTCCAATTCCCCACGGCTTCTATGCGCTCGCCTTTGACGAGGATTCCTACGTCCTTACGTACACGGCCGTCAACGCTGTCAATCAGCTTTCCCGCATGAATGAGCTTGAGCGGAGGTCCGGATGCCTGGGCGGAGAGCAGTGAGGCGAAAACCAGGCAGAGAGCGAGGGTGCGCATGGGACCTCCGGGTTAAGTGGAAAACATTTATGAAACAGGATCTTAGTCCCCCGCCTCGCCACCGGGGCTTCCTGCGTACAGATCAGGCAAGGTGCCGCCCACCAGTTCCGGTGGCATGTCGGCCAGCCGTTCTGGGATATGCACAACGATGTTTTCCAGGCGGCCCAGGCCTTCGATTTCCATCACGACTTCATCTCCGGCCTTGAGCCCGAGATTGTCGGTGATCTTGCTGCCATTGAGCTCCAGCAGGCAGCCGGTGCCCACGGTCCCGCTGCCGATGACTTCGCCGGGCTGCATATGGATGCCATAGCTCGAGCGTTGGAGAATCTGGGCGAAGGTCCAGTTCATGGAATCGACATTGCCATTCGATAACCTGCGTCCGTTGACATCGCAGGTCATTGAAGCATGAAGGATCTCGCCCCGCTCGGTCTTCTCGATGTCCAGCTCGTCCTTGGTCACCAGCCAGGGGCCGAGGCTTGTTGCGAAATCCTTGCCCTTGCAGGGGCCCAGATTGAGTTTCATCTCTTCCATCTGCAAGGTCCGGGCGCTCCAGTCGTTCATGATCATGTAACCGAAAATCGCACCATCAGCCTCGTCCAGCGTGGCGTTGTGAAGGGGGCGGCCCGTGACGATGGCTACTTCCAATTCGAAATCCAGGCGCGCGAGATGGTGATCCTGGACTTTCACCTCGCCAGGGCCCGTCACTGCCAAATGATTTGTAAAGTAGGTGACCGGGAACAGATCGAATTCCGGAATCATTTCCAGGCCGCGGTTGCGGCGGGCCGTGGAAACATGCTGGCGGAAGGCATAGCCATCGCGCATGGAAGTCGGACGCGGCACAGGGGCGAGCAGCGTGGCATCGCTGGCTGGGATCTGCCATGGAGCAGCGGCCTTGGCGATGGCAGCTTTGGCGACCGGGAGCAGCAGGTCCTGCTGCCGGATCAGGGTAAGCATGTCCACGGCCAAGCGCGGATCAGCCGCCTGGAAATCCAAAATCGCGCCATCTGGAAGCACAGCTCCGATTTTTTCAATTCCTTGATGTATGAACGACACTAGCTTCATGGCCACCTCAGGAGTTAATTCTACCTGAGCATGGCCGTGCCAAGTCTTCGCTGAGGCGCCCTGAGCCAAACGTCAACGACAAAAAGAAAGCCGCAGAGGACACAGATGATTAGTTGTTTTCATCTGTGAAATCTGCGGCTGCTTTTGTTGTTTTGCCGAAGGGCCGGATCAGAAGGTGAGCTTGATTCCGAACTGGAATTGGCGGTTGAAATCGCTGCTGGTGACGATGGGCGATCCGTAGGCCGGAGCCCCGGGAGGCGGGGTCAGGAAGTTCTGGACCTTGCTCACATTGTAATGATTGAAAACATTGAAGACCTCGATGATGGTCTCGAGGTTCACGCGGCTGCCGAGATGGAACGTGCGGGAGAGGCGCATGTCCATGTTGTAGACATTTGGGGTTGTTTCAGAATTGCGGGCAACGCCGGCGGGGCGGTCGGCCGGGGCGGAAAGTCCTTCGCCGTTGCCGATGTAGGACCGGTTCTCCTTGGTATCCGGAAGCAACGGATTGATCAGCCGATACCCATAATCCTGATCCACACCCGTCCAGATGGAATACGGGCGGCCTGATGTGAAGCGGCCGATGAAGGAGATGATCCAGTTCTTCGCCCAGGCGCTGGAGGCATTCTTGGTATTGAATACCGCGCTGAGATTCAGGCGGTTCTTCTGGTCCTGGTTGCTGGTACTCATTTCAGCGCTGGGATCAAACGTGTTTTGTGAAGCGAACTGCGTGAGCCAATCGATGTAGTTGTCTTCGGCCTTGCTGTAGGTGTAGCTGGCGTTGATGGAGACAACGTCACGCATCTGCCAGGCGAATCCTACGGTGCCGCCGAAGTACTTGCTCTCGCCGGAGGAGTCGTAGCGATAGATGGCTGAGTAGGGGATGCCGGAGGGGCCGAACAGAACCGGTGAGCGGGTATCGGGACTTCCGGCGGTGCGGTAGGCGGTTGGCACCGGAATGGCGGCATTCACATCCCGCACGTTCAGGAAATTCTTGCCCTTTGAATAGACGGTATCGAAGGTGAATTTCAGATTTGGCCTGGGGCTGTACTCAAAGCCCAGATTGGCCTGGTTGGTTTCGGGGGCGCTGTATTCACCCGGCAGGAGCATGACTTTGCCACCCTTGGCGGCCCCGATCCCCGTCTGGTATACGGCGGTAGCGAAGTTGTTGTAGCGGCCATTGGATCCGCCATCCGAGTTGGTCCAGGAAGCGAAGGTATTTGGAGCCCGGCGGCCCACGGTCAGAATATCGGTGCCGTTGCTCAGGAACACTGCCGAGTAAGGTCCAAGCTGGGTGCGGCCCACAAAGGTGCCATAGCCGCCATAGATGCGGGTGATGGGTGTGGCCTGCCAGGTGAAGGCAAGCCTAGGCGAAACCTTGCTGCTGCTCCAGTCCTTGCTGGTCTTGAAATTCGCGGAGAAATCATAGGGGCCATTGCCGGTGGCGGGGCCTGTGCCATTTCCCAAAAGCGGGTCGATTGGAATCGCATTGATGCTGCCCGTGCCGAGCATGACTGGACCGTAGCCTGGAACGGATCCCGCAGCGAGCGCCCCGCCGTTCAGCCAGGCGTAATCCGCGGTGTCTTTGAAGGCTGGCAATACTTCGCGGTCATACCGGACGCCAAGCTTCAGGGTGAATTTGGGCGTGATCTGCCAATCATCCTGGAGGTAGGCGCTTTGGTAGTCGGTGCTGTAGTCCAGGTAGTCATTGCCGAAGCCTTGCACGAAGGCCGCCGGCAGCCCATGGCCGCCATAGGGATTCGCTGCATTGAGGGCAGCCAGCCCATCAGCGAATCCGGGAATCGCCTGGAAACGGTAGATGCCCGCGAAATTCAGGGGGAGCGTGCCGACCAGGCTCGTGCGCATGATGTCAACGCCGAACTTGAGACTGTGCTTGTCAAAGAAGAAGCTGGCGGTATCAACCACCTGATAGCTCTTTTCGGTCCGGGGCTGGGGGAGGAAACGCTGGGTGCCGTAAGTGGCCGCGCCCAGGATCTCGGTGTAGGGGCCATGGGTATCATCGAGGCTGATCAGTTCGTGGTCGCGGATGCTGTAGAGAATCCTGAAATCGTTCACGAACCTCGCGGACGCGTTGAAAAGATTCGAGACAGAGAACGATTTGTCTTCGATGCGGCGCGCGCCGCCCGCGCTCCGGTCGATGAGACCACCCCACTCCTGCTGGTTCTCGTTGTATTCCTTGGCCCAGGTCGCGCGCAGGCTCCAGCGGCTGATATCGCTCTGGCTCCAATCAAGCTTCAAGATGCCGGTGGTGACGTGCTCAACGTAGGGGATCTGCCCAAGGTGCACTTGGAAGCCGGTGTTCCGAAGGATGGAGTCAGCCACGGCCTGGGAGATGGTCACGTTGTTGGTGTCGTTCTTCTCGAACCGCTCGACGCTGACGAAATAGAAGAGTTTGTCCTTGACGATGGAACCGCTGACTGTGGCTCCGAACTGGTTTTGTGAAAATTCCTGATTGCCCGAACTCAAGGGGCGCTTGGCATCCAGGCTGCCTTCCCTGCGGAAGAAGAAGACCGTGCCGCCGAACTGATTCCCGCCGCTCTTGGTGACCACGTTCACCGTGCCGCCGGCGGCGCGGCCGTACTCGGCCGAGAAGCCGTTCGCCACCACCTGGAACTCCTGGACCGCTTCCTGGCTGAACGAGGAACGGACGGAGCCAGTGGACACGTCGTTGTTGTCAAGGCCGTCCACCATCACGTTGTTGGAACGGGGATTCACACCAGCGAAAGTGAGGCCTGAGTTTGCGGCAGTTCCCCCGTTGTCGGGGCTGTTAGCCTTGGAAACGCCGGGCGTCGTGAGGCTGAAATCCTCGAAGCGGCGGCGGTTGATGGGCAGGTTGTTGATCAGGTTGTTGTCGATGACCGTCGAAACTTGAGTCCTTGTGGGGTCCACGATGGTATTTTCGCCCACCACTTCCACTGTGGCTGAGGCCTCGACGCCGGTCATGCTCACGTTGAAGTCCATGGTGCTTCCTATGCGCAGCACCAGGTCTTTGACGCGCTTGGTCGAATAACCCGTTGCTTCCACTGAAAGGGTGTAGGAACCCGGTGGCAGCAGGCGGAAAGCATAGTTGCCGGAGGCGTCCGTAGCCAGAACACGGGTCTGGTTGGTGGCGTCCTGAGTCAGCCGTACGGTGGCTTTGGCCACTGGGGCGCCTGCAGTGGTTCGCACCGAACCCCGGAGATCCGCAGTGGTAACACCGGTGCTCTGGGCCGAGAGGCTTAGAGACAGCGTGGTCAGCGCAGCGAGAGAGAAAAGGTGGAAGCGTCGAGTGCCCATGGTGGCTCCAGTCGAATGGGAATGCCGTTTAAGGAAGGGTGTCCCGAGGATAGAAACATTTCGGGGTCATGGCAAGCGAGGCTTATTTCAACAAGTTGGAGATAGTCTCCACGGCCTCTTCAGCGCGGTCAGGGGGTGTGCCTAAGGGTGGCATGAAGTATAGGCAATCGCCGATGGGCCGGATCAGCAGCCCGGCATCAAGGGCTCTGCGGTGGAGGCGCCAACCGAAGCGGGATTTTGAGGAGTACGGCGCTCCTGTGGCGGGATCAACCAGCTGGGCGGCGGCGACCGTGCCGAGGATCCGCGGCCGCCTGACCCCGGGTAGGTCCAACAGTCGGCCCCATGCAGATTTCATCGTCTCGCTCAATCGTGCCGCCTGCTCCATGACCGGTTGTTCATCGAAGAGCGCCAGGCTGGCGCAGGCTACGGCGCAGGCCAGGGGATTGGCCGTGTAGCTGTGTCCATGCAAGAAGGCTTTTCCTTCGGCGTAGTCGGCCCAGAAACAGCCGTAGATTTCTTCAGTGGCCAACGTCAGGGAAAGGGGCATGACGCCACCGGTCAGACCTTTGGAGAGGCAGAGAAGGTCAGGCGCGATCTCTGCCTGGCTATGGGCGAAAAAACTGCCCGTGCGGCCGAACCCCGTCATGACTTCATCCAGGATCAGGTAGACACCGAACAGGTCGCATTGGGCCCGCAGCTCCACCAGCAGCTCGGGCGGCCACATCCGCATGCCTCCCGCAGCCTGCAACAAAGGCTCTGCGATGAAAGCGGCCAGCTCGTCGCCATGGATTCCAAAGAAGGAGCGGATGCCTTGCTGCGCAACTTCCAGCGCTTCCGCCCAGCCATCCAGATTCGAATCGAATTCGCGGCGCGGGTCTTCGGGAACCGCCAAACGGTCGCAGCGCAATAACAAGGGTCGGAAAAGTCCCGTCATGAAGTTGTCCAGCTCCCCGACCCCAACTGCGCCGAGCGTGTCGCCGTGATAACCCATGTGCAGGGCCCCAAAGCGTGTGCGCTGCGCCTGTCCCTTCTGGAGTTGCGCCTGGAAGGCCATTTTAAGGGCCACTTCCACGGCGGTGGAGCCATTGTCCGAAAAAAAACAGCGGGTGAGGTTGGGCGGCAGTTTAGTGCGCAGGCGCGCCGCCAATTCGATAGCGGGCTCATGGGTGAAGCCCGCGAAAATCACGTGGTCGAGTTTGGCGCCCTGGCGTTCCAGTGCCGCCATGAGCTTGGGATGCCCATGGCCATGAAGGCAGGTCCACCAGCTGCTGATGCCATCCAGGACACGGTTCCCGTTGGCCAGCACCAGATCGCATCCCTCGCCCGCGATGACCGGGATGGGCGGATCCTGCTCATGCTCCTTCATTTGCGTGAAGGGATGCCAGATATGGCTCCGGTCCAAGAGGAGCCGGCCAGGCCATGATTCGGGAAGGGGAGAAGACATGGCTCAGTTTCTCCCATCTCTGGAATCGGAATTTAATACTTCCACCCGAAGCGGCAGAAATCGCCTCAGGATCCCGGCGTTCTCCTGGGCAGCTTGAAATGTCTGGTCCAGGCCGGGGTTCAAGACCACCGCTTGTATGCGCCAGCCCCGGAGCATGAGGGCTTCGCAGCTTAAAAGCGTGTGGTTCAGCGTGCCCAGCCCACCCCGTGCCACCAGCACGCATGGAATCTGCAAATCCGTTGCCCAGGCCAGGAAATGCCTCCCTTCCATGAGTGGAACCATCAATCCGCCTACGCCTTCCAGCAGTAGACGTCCTTTGGCGGGGCGCCTGCACCACGCCAATGCTGCCTCTAGATCTATCGTCCGTCCTTCGGATTCCGCCGCGGCAAGAGGTGACAATGGCGCTAGAAAGGAGACGAATGATTCCACATCGGCACCTGCGCCCTTCAGCGTAGAAAGGTCTGAAGCGGCGTCATTCTCCTCGGCCACGCCGCACTGGAACGGCTTCCGGTAGGTCACGGGACCATCCGCCAGCCAAGTCTCCGCTATGCGAGCTGAAACCCAGGTCTTCCCCACGTTCGTATCGGTGCCCAGGACCCAGACGGGTGAAGGCAGGGCTGCAAAAAAAACGCCGCTCACATCAGCCCCTGAAGGGCCTGGATCATGGCGTCCACCTGGGGCTCCTCCAGATGGGCGCCTGTGGTTATGCGCAGACGCGAAGTGCCGCGGGGCACCGTGGGCGGCCGTATGGCACGCACATCGAAGCCCAGGCTCTGCATCCGTGACGAGATCGCCAAGGCCCGGCTTTCGTCACCCACGACCAGTGAAATGATGGCGGAATCCAGGTGCGGAAGTCCGAAAGCCCCACGCACGCGCTCCGCGAATCCCAGAGCTTTGGTTGAACGCCAGCGCTCGGTTTGGGCGAGCTCCACAGCCTTGATAGCAGCGCCAACAACGGGCGGTGGGAGGGCGGTGGAAAAGATGAAGCCCCTTGCGGTATTGAGCAGATGATCCACGATCGGCGAAGATCCACCCACGAAAGCGCCAAAGGTGCCCAGGGCCTTCCCGAAGGTTCCCACCACAAGGTGGATTTGGTCGTGGACACCCTGTAGTTCTGCGAGCCCAGCTCCGCTCGGGCCCAACAACCCGGTTGCATGGGCCTCGTCCACCAACAGCAATGCATCGTGTCTGCGGCACAGCTCGACCAGAGCCGGAAGATCAGCAGTATCGCCATCCATGCTGAAAACCCCGTCGCTCACAACAAGTGCCAAGCCTGTGTTTGAGGTCCGCCAGGCCTGCATCTGCAGATCAAGATCGGCCAGGTCCAAGTGGCGGTAGATTCCCAGATGTGTGCCGCTCAATCTAGCCATCCGGCAGCCATCCACCAGAGATGCATGGTTCAGGGCATCTGAAAACACGGCGTCGTTCCGGCCGACCAAGGCGGGAATGATCGTGGCATTGGCCTGGAAGCCCGTGTTGAAAAGCAGGCAGGATTCACACCCCTTCCAGGTGCCGAGAGATTTTTCCAGGACTTCATGCAGAGGTGATGTGCCCCGGAGCAACCGCGCGGCGCCGCTGCCGGATCCATACTTATGGGCAGCTTCCGATGCGGCTTGTGCCAACCTTGGATCGTGCCTCAAACCCAGGCAGTCGTTGGAACAGAAATCGAGCCCTGAGGCTGGGGTGATGCGCCGCTGCCGGACGGCCTCCTGCCGGCCACGGAGCGCCGTGCCCAACCGGTCGATCCAGGGTCCGGGAACCTCTGCCCGGGAAGCCGCATTTGGGGAAGCCGGTATAGCCTGATCGCCTGAATTTTCAGAGGCTTTCAAAGGTGCGCCATGTTAAGATTGCTGTTTGGGCCAAAGGTCGTTTCTTGCATTTCGTATTGAAACATTACTGACATTCTCCCCCGTTCTTTTATGTTGCAACTGTGAAGTCCATCGAATTGGTACTTCATTCCACTAGGAGCCCCCCTGATGCTGTGTGCCACTCTTTTTACCATCGCGAGCCTGAGTCTTGTGGCTCAGACTGCCAAACCAGAAACCAAACCGGAGCTCAAAACCCAGGAGAAAGTCAGCGTGGCTGCCGGCTCTTCGAAGGTACAAACCCCGGCTGCAAGCGCTACCGAGAATAAGATCATCGCCAAGGTTGGCGACGAAATGGTTCGCGAATCCGACATCGAACAAGGGCTCCAGGGCCTTAGTTCCCAGCAGCGCCAGCAGATGGAGTCGAGTCCTGAATCCCGCCAACACTACATCAAGAGTTATCTGGAGTTCCGTCTCCTTGTTGC
This sequence comes from Holophagaceae bacterium, assembly GCA_025358435.1. Taxonomy (GTDB): domain Bacteria; phylum Acidobacteriota; class Holophagae; order Holophagales; family Holophagaceae; genus JANXPB01. The sequence continues at coordinate 30,354 of JANYJQ010000182.1, read as the reverse complement.
CAAAGCGAAAAAACTGGGCCTGCAGAACACGGACCATTTCAAAAAGAAGCTCGCCAGCGCGGCAGACCAGATCGTCGCCTCTGAGTTGATGTCCAAGGAAAATGAATCTTTGAAGAAGAAGATCGAACAAGTCCCAATTGACCCCAAGGCCTATTACGAGGCCCATCCCGACAAGTTCCAGGCCACGGCGGATACGTATTCCGCCCGCCACATCCTGGTCAAGGTCAAGGCCAACGAACAGGATCCGGTCGGAATCAGCGATGCGGAGGCCAAGGTAAAACTGGCCAAGATCCAGGCCGAATTGAAGACCGGCAAGAAACTGGCTGACCTCGCCGCGGTGTACTCCGACGACCCAGGCAGCAAGGACAAAGGCGGCCTCTACGAGAATTTTGATCCAGGCCAGATGGTGCCTGAGTTCGGCAATGCCGTGCGGACCCAAGCTGTTGGCGTGGTCGGCGAGCCCGTGAAGACCCAGTTCGGATACCACCTCGTGGAAGTCACCGCCAAGGCCCCAAAGGGCACCTTGAAGCCTTTTGAATCCGTATCCAAAGACATCCAGCAAATGACTCAATCTGAGCGCCAGGAGAAGGTCTGGACGGAATATCTGGACGGCATCAAGAAGGAAATCCCCTTCGACTACTACGAAGAAGCGAAGACCGGCGAGACGAAGGCGGACGTCCCGGCCAAATCCGCGCCGAAGGCTTCGGCAGAGTCCAAGAAGACGGATGCAAGCACCAAAAAGACAGCCGCACCCGCCAAGAAGGCCGACTCCGCGGCTACCACTAAAAAGAACAATTAAGTTGAATCCATGCTGACCATCCGGATCTTCCTCGCACCCTTTCTGGTCTTCATCCCGGTCCTAGGCGCGAGCCCTCTTAATGTTCCATTTGGAATGGGCGCCACGGATGTGCGCGAGGAGATCCTGGTCATCGTGAATGGCCATATAATCACCCGTCACCAATTCCAGCAGGCGGTGGAGCAGGAACACGCCGCTCTCTACCGTCAGTTTTCAGGGAAGGAATTGGATGAGAAATTGAAGGAAGGCCGGGGCAAGACGCTGCAAGGCTTGATCGACAGTTTCCTGGTCGAAGACAAGGCCAATGATCTGGGTCTCGGGCAGCGCATCGGAGACGACTACCTTCATTCCTATGTCGAAGACATTAAAAAGCAGAATAATTTCGCCACGGATGCAGATTTCGAAAAAGCATTGCGCGGTTCCATGGGCATCGGACTTCAGGAATACCTTAAGCGGACCAAACAGCAGATCCTTCAGCAAGAAGTCCTCCGCTCAGAGGTCTACACGAAGGTCGCCATCGAGGATCAGGAACTGCGGGCCTACTACGAAGACCATAAGGATGAATACAAGAAGGCCACTCGTTTCCGCATTCGCGAACTCGTGCTGGCCAAGGGCGCGACCCCTCAAGAGGGCGAAGCGGCCAAAACTGTGCTGGCCAAGGTGCAAGAAGAGCTCAAGTCGGGAAAATCTTTTGAAGACCTGGTGAAGCAGTACAGCATCAGCGCCAGCAAGGACACTGGTGGCGACCTGGGTTGGATGGAGAAGGGCTTGATGCGGCCGGCCATCGAACAAGCGGCTCTTTCCCTCAAGACCGGCGCGGTCTCGGAACCCATAGAAACGGATAAAGACATCATCCTGGTGCAACTCATCCAGTCGGAAAATGAAAACGCTCGGCCTTTTGATGAAGTGAAAGCCAAGATCATGGAAAAACTTCAAGAGCCCAAGGCGCAAAATGCCATAGAACAGTACTTGGCGAATCTGCGAACCCGTGGCAATGTGCGATTCATGGTGCCCAAGGAACAAATCCTCAAGGGCTGAGTCCTTCCCTTGATTTCAGGCGTAGGATGGTGCCGTGCGCCTAGATGCTTTTCTCAAGAAGACCCACATGGTGAAGCGCCGGGAACTTGCCCGGGAGCTTTGCGATGAGGGCATGGTGCGCGTCAACGGCGCTCCGAAGAAGGCCGCATGGGAAGTGAAGACCGGCGACGAACTGCAGTTCCCGCTTTACAACCGCCTGTTGAAAGTGCGCGTGTTGGCACTTCCGGAAATGAGCGCCGCCAAGCACGACCAATGGAGCTTTGTGGAAGTGCTGGAAGATAAGCGTCTCTCGTGGGAAGAGGTTGGCGGCGAGGATCCCACCTTGATCCACCCTAAATCGCCGACGAACCATTAGCGAGCGTTACACCTCGGCCAGCGCTCTTCTGGCCGAGGCGTTACGCCCGCTTATGTCGGCCGCAGGCCGACGCGATGGGTGGTGCTCCGCAGCAAGCGAAGGGCCAGCGCTCTTCTGGCCGAGGCGTTACGCCCGCTTATGTCGGCCGCAGGCCGACGCGATGGTTGGTGTTCCGAGCCAATTCGAAGGCGTTAGACCTCGCCCGCCGGCCGCCAGCCAATTGAACGAGTTATGATTTCCTGAACGTTGATTTCAGCAGGAGAAACCCTTGACCTCCCCAACCTCCGATCAGCCACTCCTGCGCACGCTGAAAGAGGGCGATGCCTTCGTCGGATTTTTGTTGGCCCAGGAAGCTGCTTTCAAGATCAGCACGAAAGGTTCTGAATACCTGGAATTGAAGCTGTCGGATGCCTCAGGCGATCTTAAGGGCTTTCTCTGGGATGTTCGGGCCATCGAAGGAGACATGGAAAGCATCACCGCGGATGCCTTTCTCAAAGTGAAGGGTTCCATCTCGAACTACAACGGCCGCACCCAGATCAAGCTCGACAAGGTGCGCTATGCGCCGGATTCCGAAGTAGGGGACTTATCAAGGTTTTTTCCGGTGAGCTCGCGTCCAGTCGCCGAAATGCTGGCCGAGATGGATGGCATCATCTCCTCGGTGCATGATCCCTGGATCCGGCAACTCCTCACCGCGCTCTTTGTTGGCGACGCCGCCTTGCGCGACGCATTCTCCAAAGCTCCCGCGGCAAAAGGCATGCACCATGTCTACCTGGGCGGCCTTCTGGAACATACGCTTTCCATCCTCTCCATGGCCGAGAAGGCCTGCGGCCACTACAGGCAGATGAATCGGGACCTCGTGCTGGCGGGCGTGTTCCTGCATGATGTGGGCAAGACCGCAGAACTCAGCTATCAGCGCAGTTTCGGGTATACCGATGAAGGCAATCTCATCGGCCACATCTCCATGGAATGCGAGTGGATCAACCGCGAAGCCGCGAAAATCAAGGCATTCCCTGAAGAGTTGCGGGTGCAATTGCTGCACATCGTGTTGAGCCACCACGGGAAACTGGAGTTCGGCAGTCCCGTGCTGCCCAAAACCCCCGAAGCCCTGCTCGTCCATTACCTTGATGATCTCGACGGCAAACTGGAGGCCATGTTCCGCGGGATCAAGGAAGCCGGTGAGAACCACTGGACACCCTATTCACGCGCCATGGAGCGGATGATCTACACCGTCCGCTGGCCAGCTTCGCAGTGAGGTGCGAGGTATGAGGGGCGAAGTTCAATAAGGTGGTGGCCGAAGGCGCACCCCTCATACCTCGCACCTTATACCTGGATCACCCCATCGTGATCCATTGCCCGCTTTCCCCGCGCAACGGGGCTTCTGGCATTTCATTTTCCTTGAACAGGAAGTGGCTGCTGTTCCAAGCGGAGCAATGCTCGCAGCGATCGGTGTAATCGGTGGTGCGGTGGCCGCAAACGCCGCACTCGAAGCGCAATTTCAGCACACCCAGGTTGCGAAGCAATTGACGGTATTCATTCAGCGCTGCATCCAGGCGTCCACGGCGGCTGTGGATCTTCGCCATGTAGAAGTACAGGATGGGCGAATAGACCACCTGGCTGCGCACCTCGAGGAATTGTTCCAGCGCTTCATCCAGGATTTCCAATCGGTAGAGCATCTTGCCTAGGAAGAATTTTGCGAGAACAGCATGTTCGCTGGTGGCGGAAATGCGGCGCAACACTGCCAGGCCCTCTTCAGGCCGCCCGCTCTGGATGAAATAATCCTCGATCTCTTGCAGGAAGGCGCCTTCGCCGGTGCTTCGGAAACCCTCCACCCAGATTTCCAGGCCCTGGTCTTCCTGGTCCTGCAGGATGCGGCATCGGCCCAGGGACAAATAGGCAGGGATGAAGTTGGGGTCGTCCTTCACCACTTGCTGGAAGGCTTGCGCGGCGTCCTTGTACTGGTCCGCATCCACTTTCAGCAGCCCGACCTGGTAGGCCAGGGCCATTCCTTGAGCTTTTTCCCCCGCGCTGAGTTCGCTTGAAAAATGGGAGGCCAGTTTTTTATGCATTTCCAGGGCCTCTTCCCAATGCTGAGATTCGGTGTGCAGAGCTCTCAGGCGGCGCAGAGCCCGCAATGCCTGCTTGGGCGCGCTGGAAACTATTTTTTTCAGCACACCCTTGGCGCCATCTGAATTGCGCGAGGCCAGCAGGGCTTCTGCCAATTGGTAGCGTGCTTCCACGTGTTCCGGGTGCTTCACGCAGAATTTCTCGAAATGTTTGGCCGCGGCCTCACCGTCCCCGCTCTTCAGCAGCACGTCTCCGTAGAGCATCGCCGTGCCTACATGCTCGGGATGATCGGCATACATCTCTTCCAGCATTAACTTGGCCTTGGAGAGCAGACCGTGGGCGATCAGTGTCCGGGCATCGGAAAGGCGGCTCGAGAGACGGCGGCCCATGCGGGTCGCGGCCGATGCATTCAGTCCCTTCACCATATCCCTGAGGGCGGCGTAGCCGTTGTAGATCAGATTGATGAGAAAGCCCACGGCGAGCACGACGAGCGTGAAAACCCAGACGCGGATCTTCGTGTCGCCGTAAAGGATCATTTCATGGTTGAAAAGCGAGGAATTGGTGACGTACAGGTTGGAAAGCAGCACCAGCACGGCACCGATGAGCACGACCATCAAGAAACTGAACAGGCGCATTGGAGAATCCTCTACCCAAGCTTAGCGAGCGTTACCAACCTAACCAGCGTTTTTCTGGTTAGGTTCGTTACGCACGCTTATGCCGGACGAAGGACGGCTTAAAGCATCCGAACAAAACATTCAGGGATGCTCTTCCAGCCAAGCCCGCGCGGCTTTCAGATCCGACCAGACCGCACGACGGACTTCATCGGTGTACTGGCGCAAGACATAGGCTGGATGGAAGGTCGGCATGACCGGGATAGCCCTTCCCAGATCCAGCCTTTGCCAGCATCCTCTGACTTTGGTGATGCCGACTTGAACTCCCAGGAGCTCTTTCAACGGAGTGGCTCCCAACGTCACGATGACACTTGGGTCGATGAGCTCGATCTGCCGTTTCAGGTACCCCAGGCAGGTCTGGGATTCCTGCGGCGTGGGCGTGCGATTATCCGGGGGCCGGCACTTCACCACGTTGGCAATGTAGACCTGGTCCCGTTTGAACCCCATGCCTCCGATCATCTTGTCCAGCAATTCCCCGGCCTTGCCCACAAAAGGGCGCCCCTGTTGGTCCTCGTCTTTACCGGGGCCTTCCCCAATGAACATGAGCCGGGCCTTCGGATTTCCTTCTCCGAAGACGAAACGGAAGCGTCCAGGCCCGAGCGGGCAAGCCAGGCAGCCTTTGGTGCAATCCGCCAATGAAGCCAGGTCTGGAGCGGAAGCCCAGATATCGGCAGGCGGATTTCCTACCGGATCATCCGGAGGCGTGTAGCCCGGAACCGTGGCAGGCCGGGTGACCGGCGGCTTTGCTGCCGCAAGGGCACGGCGAGGGACAGGAAGGGGTACAGGCGCAGGGGATTCCGCTGGAAGGGACGGGACCAGTTGGGGCGGGGCCAGCGCTGATGCTTCCACCGGCACCGATTCCCGGACCAGGCCCATGACACCCAGCTCCCGGAGGGTGTCGGCCCAGGGTTTGAATGGATTTGGCTGCTGGATCGGGCCCATGGTTCTAGACTATCCAAATGGGACTCAGACCAGGGCCCCTTCGGGAACCTTCTTTCCCGCCCGGGCATCCAAGCCTCGGAGCGACGCATGCAAAGCCCCAACGAACCAATAGAACAACTAAAGCCCAGCGGCCACCTGGCCGAAAATTCCCCATTCGGGACTTCCGCGGATTATTACAGCGCCTTCTCTGAGCTCTATCCCCGGCTGGTGAATTATGGCCGCCGTTTTGGCGCCGTCTACCCCGAGGATATCGCCCAGGAAGCCTTTGTCATCCTGATGCAGCGGCAGGTGGCTGTGGAACACCCCACCGCTTTCCTCTACGGCACCGTGAGGACCCTGGCCCTCACCGAACGCCGCCCCATGAAGAACCAGAACCTCAGCCTTGAGGTGGTCATGGAGCCCGGCCGGTCCGCGGACGCCGAGGACCAGCTCTTGAACCGGGAAATCCGGGAACGGATGCGCACCCTGTCCCCCACATTCCGCGAAGCCCTATGGCTCTTCGTGGTTGAAGGCCTTTCCATCCGTGAGATCTCCGACATCCTCAGCATCCCTGAGGCAACCGTGAAGACCCGCATTCATAGAGCCAAGGCCCAGCTCAAAGACCAATTGAACCCCGGAGGCATCCATGCCCTGGCTTGATCCCGCCCACAAAGAAGAATCCAACGAAGACCGCGAACTGCGTGCAGAACTGCGGGGCCTCGTGGGTTTGCCCGGCAGCAGCTTCGAATCGAATTTCTTCGACGCGAAACCAACACCTGAGATGGTGAAGCTCGCCGACAACCTTCGTGCCGAAGCCATGCGCCGCCGCAACACCGCCCGCAATAGGCCCATGCGCATGTTGCTGGCTGCGGGCCTTCCTGTGGCCCTTATCATCTCTGGGTTTGGCGCCCTAGGCGCCTGGGGTTTCAATCAGAAGACGCGTGCGGACCGGGCTGCGGCCGCTGCTGCGGTCACCGCTGCTGAAAAGAGCAAGTCCGAGCGGGCCAATGAATCCTCACAGGCCCAAGTGAGCCGTGATCGCGATGGCCGCGCGGTTTCCCAAAAAGGAACCGCCTCCTCTGTCCCTGATTCAGCGGCCAAGGTAGCTTCCACCAGGGATCGCAGGGCCACTGGCACGACGACTTTCACACCGAACAAGCCTGCCAGATCCGACTATCCGGTCATCGAAGTGAAACAGCCCTTGGTTCTCCCACCAGCCACTCAGGATCGTGTCAAGGCGCAGTAGTCCACAAGGGCACAGGTCATGAAAAAAGGCCCCGGGAACCGGGGCCTTTTGCATTCGACCTTCACCCGGCTTGTGCCTGACCGGGGTTCCAGCCTCGCTCATTGAGCAGGCGCGCGCCCTGGATGCGGGTCAGGCGGAATGCCATTTCCTCTTGGTGCAGATGGCAGAAGGCCTGAAGGTGGTCGCCTTCCAGGGTGCGCGGGGTGACTCGGCGCAATTGAGTGCGATGCGCGGCCGGCGGCAAGTAGGTGAGTTCCACCATGAGGTTGCGGCCAGCAGCGTAATCGAGGATGAGCCGCATCTCTTCTGCGGCCTGATTGCCACCTCCCAGATGCAGCATGGGCACTCGTCTTTGAACTTCCTGGAAGAGGTTCGGGTCTTCATCATGAAGCCTCTGCAAGGCGGCTCGGACCATTTGGCGGACTGGCTCCAGATGGTGGTTCATGCCTTTTTCATCCACGAAGGAGAGGCAGGCCATGGACCAAAGATATAGATCTTCTTCTTCATCCAGGCTCACTGGCAGGAACCGGCCTGGCTTGGGCAGATAGCCCGCGGCCTTCAAGAGGGCGAAGGCGTTGCCGTTGCCCTGGACTTCCAGCACGGTGGCGGAAATAGGAACGAGTTTAAGGGGAATGAGCTCTGGGCGAAGGCGCAGTTCATCGGCCAAATGGGCCGTTCTGGTCCGAATCAGGCGTTTGCCCTGCTGGACTTCCACTTCACCCACACGCTGGCCGAGGTCATCCAGCAGTTGAAGCAGCGTTGTCGGCATGGCGGCACTTGAATCGCCGGTCCGATTTCCAAGACGATGCTTGATGTCGTCAAGGCTGAGTCCGAAATCCATGGCGCGCACAAAGGTATCAGGGCCGATGCGGAAGGTGACCATGGTGTCCAGGCCTTCGACCTCGGCTAATTGCGCCAGTTTGAGAAGACGGTGCGGGTTCTGGAACATGGGGGTGAGACCTTCCAGCGTGGGCTGCAATACCAACGGCGGTTCAGTCATGAGCGGCGCCCAATGAGCATCGGTGCCACGCAGGTCGCGAAGCAAATATTCCTGGGCCAAGGCCTCGCCGTGGGCCGTGAGACTCAAATGTTCGCGGGCCCCATCCATGGCGATCAGGCCCATGCGCCCCAGGAAGGGCAGAAATGAAGTTCGGGTGCGGCTTTCATCCAGCGAGTGGAGGGTTTTCAGAAAAGCGAGAAAGGGCTGGATGGAGAGCACCTGTCCACGGCGCTCAAGCAGGTGCTCCATGAAAAACCGGCGGTCTTCGGCGGGGGGCATGTCCCACAAGGTCAGGTCGTGCTCAAGCAGGCTGGCGAAGGCCCGCTCAGCCACCCACCTGGGGGGGTGGATCAGCACCGCTGGCACCAATGTGTCCACGCGGCCTTCGCGGCTCCACAGGAATCCAAGACGGTGCAGCAGAGTGAAAAGCAACGTGGCATCCCGGTCTTCCTGCAAGAAGACATTGCGGGAGAGAAGCTGGGAGAGGTCCTTTTTCGCCGGCAGACCACCCTTGAGCACGCGGATGCCGACCACGCAACGCAGCAGCACGGAGGTGAGCGCCATGGAGAAGCCGTATGGCGGAGCGGTCTGCAGCAGCGCGTCTGGCTCCCCCTGAAAGCTCAAGGAACTGTCGTCGAAATCGGCTAGCGCGTCGGCTACGCGCTCCGCGACCACCCAACCATCAATATTGGGGAGAATGAGCCCCAGGTCGGCCAGATGGCACTCCATGCCTGGTGCAGGCAAGGTGCCTGATTCCACCAGGTGCTTGAGCACGAGCAGATCCTTGCTTTCAAGGTCCGCAAGGGTGTTGGAGAGCTGTGCGTAATCCTCGAGATGGAAGACCATCGTCTTCAGCAGCCGGACGCGGCCCTCCGGCTCTTCCTCCCAACGCTGGGGAACGGGCAGCTTGCGATATTCGCAAATCCTGCGCAGCTGCTCGTCGGTGCAATTGGATAGCAATTTGTACTGGGAAAGCGGCATGGATCCTCGCGCATAGCTAAAGGTACACGTGACCTTCCAGCGTCTCACGCAACGCCGAAATGTGCACGCTTGAATTTCAATTGGGATCTTAGGAGCGATTGATAAATGGCCATGCAACCCGGGGTTGTTTTGCATGGGCTCATTCCTCTGGTATGCCATCCATAAAATCGAGCTGCTTTTCAAGGGTCCGGTGGGTGTTACTTTCCGTGTGCGCTCTGGCGAAGGATCCGGTCTCTGTGTTTGGATGGAGCCATGACTCGCATCGAAATTCTCATCTCCTTCATGCCGGGCTTTCTTCTTGCCGCCGGAGCGGAGTCTCTGCTTATGAAAAGACGCAGGGATCTGCCTCCCTACCGTCGGCACTGGAGCATTTTTGTGACCTTGGCCTTATCAAGCCTGGGCGCGCTGTTGATCCTGGATCGCGGCCACATGGGCCAGGGAGGATGGAGCACTTGGTTGTTAATGGTTCTGGGGTCCGCAGTCGGATTGGCGATGATCACTTTAGGCCGGCTGCGTTCACGCAGCCTCATGGCGTGGGGGTGGCGCCGCGGAAGAGCTAAAAGGCCAGACCCAGAAAGGCCTTTGATCCTTGTGGCGGATCCCCACTGGAGCGATGAACTGGTGGGCCTTCAAGCGGCTACGCGGATCCATCCGGACGCAGATTGGCTCTTTCTGGGAGATGTTTTCGATGTGTGGGTAGGACTCCCTGGGATGACCTCCGATGCGCAGCGAAGTTTCATGTCCTGGGTGCGGGAGCGCCGGCGGGCTGGCAGGTGGGTGGGACTTTGGATGGGCAATCGGGAATTTTTTCTGGATTGCCACTCGGAAATCTTCGACTTCATGGGGGAAGGTGTCGGGTGTCCCCTGGAAGGCGAGAACCTGGTTTTCGAACACGGGGATATGATCAACCCCCGGGATTGGCAGTATCGATTGTGGAACCGTATTTCCCGTTCGGGACCCATGTGGCTGCTGTTCCGCCTGATGCCAGGCAAGTTGGCCGCCATCATCGCGGCCAAGCTGGAGAGACAGATGCGCACCACCAACCGCGCCTATAAGCTGGTGTTTCCCCAGGAGGCTTTTCGCAACGCGGCAAAGGCCCATTCGACGGGCGCTTTCATCACCGGCCACTTCCATACCCATGAAGTGGAAGGCAATGGCATTGCCCTGCCCTGGGCCTTCGAGGGGGCCTTCATGGTATGGCGGGAAGGCCGGGTGGAGAAATTGGAATCTCCTGTAAAAGCAGAAGCTCCCCCAACCTTTCCGAAGGAACAGCATCCATAGATAGAGACCTACTGCCGGGAGGATTCCATGAACCGAATAAAGATTATGGCGGCTGCTTTCGGTCTGGCACTATTTACCGCCTGCTCAAGCTATACGGTCAAGACCGACTACGATCCCACGATCACCTATGCAAGCTATAAGAGCTTCGATTGGTACGCTGCATCCAAACGAGCCAAGGGCAAGGGTAGCGGCACTGATCCGCTATTGGACAAGCGCGTGAGGGCCTCAGTTCAAAAAGTCCTGGAAGCAAAGGGTTTCAAGCAAGAGACGGTGGCCGAGCCGGATTTCCTGGTGACCTACTACCCTATCTATCAGAACAAGAAATACCGCACCACCACCAGCATTGGCGGAGATTATGGCTGGGGACGACGGCAGTGGGGCTACGGTATGGGAACCCGCTTCAGCACCAGCCAGGTGCATCAGTACCGCGAAGGCACCATCATTTTGGAAATCGTGGACAGCAGATCCAATCAGCTGGTCTGGCAGGGGGCGGCAGAAGGCGCGCTTACGAACCTCGATAATCCTGAGGATGCCCAAGAAGCCATCAACAAGGCTGTGGGGGATCTGCTCATGAATTTCCCGCCAACCCTGAAGAAATAGCTTGGAATCTACGACCAAAATGATCGGTCATCGTTCGGCTTTGAAAATATAAACCACTTCAATGGTTTCCCTCTGGGCGATGCCCCCTTTGGTGGCTGGGGCATAGGTGGTATGTCGAGCGGCGGCGATGGCCTCCTGATTGAAGCCAAAGACGCCAGGAACGCCTTCCAGAACCGTGATGTCGGAAGGCCGGCCCCGTTCATCCACCATGACTCTGAGGCGCACTATATGGTCCTTGTTGCTCTCGAAATGCATTTCCTTGGCCCGGCGGGGGAAATTTGGTGCCGCCCGGGAAAGGATTCTCGGTGGGTTCAAGGGCGGGCCGGACGGTGACCCAGGTACGGGGATGCGTATGGTGGCAGGCAAGGCGGGCGTTGGGGCCTGGGGCTCTGGATTGGTGGGTGCCTGATTGGTGGGGGGTGGTACTTCGTGTAAAGGAGGAGCCGGCGGCATGATCCCACCCTTCCCCTGCTTCAACCGTTCAGCCTCTTTTGCATTGTTCTCACGTAATTCCTTCAGCCGTTGCTGAAGCTGATCCAGACTGGGCTTGATAGCACCCATGTCTGGTTTGGCCTGAGTCGGGACAATGGAGCCAAGAGGCGCCGAGGCTGAGCTGACCGCAGCGGAAGAAGCTGAAGCAACGTTCACATTGATCTGGGTGGTCGCGGGTCTTGCCCTCCACCATCTCCATGTAAAAAAGACGGCCCAGGTCATGACCAGACCTCCCACACCGGCAAAGATCAGGCCTTGGATCTGGGAATTCCGCTGCCTGGTGTGTACCTCCATCGGTGGATTTGGGGACTGTGCAAGCGCTTTGGCCGCTGGATAAACAACCCCTGCTGGCTCCAAAGGCACGGCAGGCGTGTATATGGGAGCAGGCGGGGCCTCTTTCGCTGTTGGGGGCACTTGGGGGGCAGAGGTTCGCCGGGGGGTAGTCGTGAAAATTCCACCAGCGCTTAGTCCCGATAAAGAGACTTCGGTGCCTTCCATGGCCGTGTGCATTTTCGATTTGGCAGCCTCCGGGATGGGGGAGGCGTCCACCAGAGCGCCCATGAAATCGTAGACATCGGGGTATCGGTCGCGAGGCCGCTTGGCGAAGGCCCTGAGAAAGACGGCTTTGACTTTCGGATCCATGCCGGGGGGGATGCTCGGGGGCTCGTTCACGATGCGCAGCAACGTGGAGGCGACGCTGTCCCCCATGAAAGGCAGGGTTCCAGTGAATGCCTCGAAGGCCGTCACCGCCAGTGCGTAGCAATCCGTGATGGGTGAAGCCTCCGCGTCCTGCAGCAGTTCCGGCGCGAAATAGGAAGGGGTTCCGATGATGCCGCCAACGGTGGTCAGGTGCAGGGATTCATTGGATCGGGCCACGCCAAAGTCCGTGAGCTTCACGCGGCCATCGTTCCCCACCAGGATGTTTTCCGGTTTCACGTCACGGTGCGCGATGCCTGCCATGGCTGCGGCCATGAGCCCGCGTGACGCCTGGGTCAGCACATAGAGCAGGGATTCTGGCGGTGAGGATTGCTCGTGGATGAGGGCCGCCAGGCTGGTGCCTTTAACGTATTCCATGGCGATGAAGGGCCCATGATCTGGATCTTCGCCCACATCGTGCACAGTGATGATGTTGGGGTGGTTGAGCCGGGCGGAAATCTCCGCTTCCCGCTGGAAGCGCTCCATGGCATGGGCGTAATGGCGCCCTCCTTCGTGGACCACCTTGATCACCAGCTGCCGCTTAAGCTTCGGGTCCTCCACGAGATAGACCGCGCCCATCCCGCCTCTTCCCAGAAGACTCAGGACTTGATAACGACCGATGGACGTTGGGTCCTGCGACATCAGGCCCTCTGGTTTTTACAAATGACGGATAAGCTGGTTGAAAAGCCAAGATAGGTCCAACAGCCACCAAATGCAAGGGTCTCAGAGGCTGAGATAGGTCCGGGAAAAGGGTTGCGAACGGGTATTCTGGTATTCCTACCAGGAGGCTCCAATGGCTCAAGTCACCCTCAAAGGCACACCTGTTACGACCTCTGGCGAACTCCCGGTGGTGGGGCATGCCTCCCCAGACTTCACCCTTGCCAAGATGGATCTTTCCGACTTGAAAATCTCAGAACTAAAGGGCAAGCGTGTGGTACTGAATATATTCCCCAGCATTGATACAGCCACGTGCGCCACCAGCGTGCGCACCTTCAATCAACGGGCCAGCGAACAGCCCGACACGGTGGTTCTTTGCATTTCGGCAGATCTGCCGTTCGCGCAAAAACGATTCTGTGGCGCCGAAGGGCTGGAGAAGGTGGTCCCAGTTTCGGATTTCCGGAACAAGCGATTCGGAGGTGATTACGGAGTCACCATTCTGGATGGCGCTTTGCGGGGGCTGCTCGCGCGGGCGGTGGTAGTGCTGGACGAGAACGGGAAAGTGATCTACACCGAACTGGTTTCAGAAATCGCCAATGAACCTGATTACAATGCGGCCTTGAACTCCTTGCAACGAGGCAAGTAGGCTTTCCCGCACCCGGCCTGGAACCAGGCGGGGTCTGGGATCCTGTTCATTGAGCAGTTTGAGCAGTGGGCACGCCCTTTAGCTCAACCGTTTTAGCCTGTCCAGTTCCGGCATCCGCCAGGTCATGGAGCCCACCACGCCAATCGTCATGATGCCGCCCGCCACCACGGATGGCACCAGGCCTAGGAGCTTGGCGGCCAGGCCGCTCTCGAAGGCCCCCAGTTCATTGCTGCTGCCGATGAAGAACACGTTCACCGCCGACACGCGGCCCATCAGGTGGGGTGGGGTGAGGGTCTGCACCAGGGTGGAGCGGATGACCACGCTCACATTGTCCAGGGCGCCGCTGAGCGCCAGCAGTGCCAGCGAAAGCCAGAAACATGTGGAGAAGGCGAAGGCGATCCAACAGGCCCCGAAGGCTGCTGTGCATATCAGAAGAGTTCGGCCGGCGCGCTTCATCTCCGGCAGGTGGGCGAGGGCGAATGACATGACCACGGAGCCCACCGCCGGGGCGGCGCGGAGGATTCCGAGCCCCTGGGGGCCTACCATGAGGATCCGGTCGGCGAAGATGGGCAGCAGCGCCGGTGCACCCCCAAAGAGCACCGCGAAGAGATCCAGGGACAGCGCGCCCAGCACGAGTTTCTGGTTGAACACGAAACGCACGCCGTCGAAGAATCCGGGTCCCCGTTCGATGTGGTGGGCGGGTCTCGGCCGGGGGGACATGGCGATGGTAGCGAACAGCCCCGACACTAGCAGCACCACTTCCACGGAATAGGCCGCGCTGGCGCTCACGAAACCATAGATCAAGCCGCCGAGCGCCGGACCCAGCACCATGGCCGCGTGGAACACGGAAGAGCGCCAAGCGGAGGCGTTGGCATAGATCTCCTTAGGCACCAATTCCGCTGCCAGGGCCTGGGCCGCGGGGCGATAAAAAGCCCGGCCCAGGCCCGCCACCATTTGCACCGTGTAGAAGGGCCATACCTGGAGGGGCGTGCCGTGCAGGTTCAGGAGCAGCAGCACCGACGCGCCACCCAGCAAGGCCACCTCAGAAATAAGACAAAGGCTGCGGCGGTCCCGCAGGTCAGCCGCATGGCCGCCGATAAGCGTGGTGGCTAGGAATGGCAGCGCCTCGGCGAGGCCCACGAAGCCCAGGGAAAGCGGGTCCCGGGTGATTTCGTAGACCTGCCAGCCCATGACCACGGACTGCATCTGCATGGCCATGGAAAGCACCATCGTGGCGACCATGAACCAGCGGAATTCGACGTGCCGGAGGGCGGCGTACGCATCCCTCCGGATTTCGTTGTCATTCATACCGCAATGCGTCGATCACATTCAGTTTGGCGGCTTTCAGCGCCGGGAGAAATCCTGCGGTGATGCCCACCACGGCGCTGAACACCAGGCCCAGCAGGATGGCGGAGTTCTGAACCACGGCAGGAATTTTTTGAAGTTTCATCACCCAGATCGCGCTCACCGCCAGGCCGACGCCGATGATGCCGCCGAGCGCCGCCAGCACGATGGCTTCCACCAGGAATTGCAGCATGACGCTGCGCTGGGTGGCGCCCAAGGCCCTTCGCACGCCGATTTCCCGGGTTCGTTCAGTGACGCTCACCAGCATGATGTTCGAGATGCCGATGCCGCCAACGATGAGCGAGATGCCCGCCGCAACCGCCAGCAGCATGGTGATGACGCCGCTTTGAGCCGCGGAAGCCTCGAGCCAGTCGTTCTGTTTTCGAATGGTGAAATCGTTGTCCGTCCCGTTCAAGATCTTGTGGCGTTGCCGCAATAGGGCCGTAATCTCCGCTTCGGCTTGATCCACCGCGTCTTCCCGGCTCGCGGAAGCGATGATGTATTGGATCTTGGTGCGGCCCTGGATTTTCCGCATCACGGTGGTGTAGGGCGCATGGATGGTGTCGTCCTGGTCGCCCATGGGGCCGCCGCCCTTGCGCTCAAGGATTCCGATGATCTCGAAGGGCATGTTGCCCAGGCGGATGGTCTGGCCGATGGGATCTTCGCCGCCTGGAAACAGATTGTCCTGCACAGTCTTGCCGATCACGGCCACCTTGGCCTGGCTGCGCACTTCCTGGTCGTTGAAGTAACGGCCTTTTTCTAGATTCCAGCTCTTGATCTGGAGGTAGTCTGGATCCGCGCCTGCAATGGTTCCGACCAGCCAGTTGTTGTTGCCGAAGACGGCAGGTTTGGAAGCGCGCACGTAGGGGGTGGCGGCCGACACGCTGCTGGATAACTCCCTTTCGATGGCGGCGGCGTCCTCATCGGAAAGGGTCGTGTCCATGCCTCCCATGCCCACCGGCCCGCCGGTCTTGGAGCTTGAGCCCGGAAAGATCATGATGAGGTTGGTGCCCATGCTGCGGATGATGTCCTGGGAGGCTTGCTTGGAGCCTTCGCCAATGCCGATCATGGCGATGACCGCCCCGACGCCGATGATGATGCCGAGCATCGTCAGAAAAGCCCTCATCTTGTTGCGGGTGATGGCGAAAAAGGCCAATTTGAGAAGCTCGATGATACTCATGGTTCTGTACCTCTCTGGGGTTAGGGGCCGTCACGAAATAAGCAGTTTTTCTGGCTATTTTGTTCTGGTCCCTTGTGCCGGTCCGCCCTCCGAATGGCCGAATGGTGTTTGAGCGACAGCCTTAACGCATGCGCGGCCCGCCCGTGGCGGCCAGTGGAGCAGCGCCAGTGGCTCGTTTGGGATCCTCAACGCCCACCAGCACCTGCATTCCCTCACTCACGCCTTCGCCGCTGATTTCCGTGGCTTGGCCGTCGGTGATCCCCACTGTCACGACCACCGATTTGGGTTTTCCATTGGGCCCGAGGATCCAGACACGATCATCGCGCCTGGGGACCATGCCCCGGGAGGAAGAGCCAGATGGGCCACCAGGGCCACCAGGGCCGGCACCACCGGGGCCAGCCTTGCCACCCAGGCTGTTCGGGCCGCCCGGCCCTTTCGCCTTTTTGGCCGCCGCAGCCTCCTCGGCCGGCAGGAACGACGACGGATTGAATCGAAGGGCGGCGGAAGGCACCTTCAGCACATCATCTTTGGACTTTGTCCAAATCGTCACATTCGCTGTCATGCCAGGGCGTAATTTCAGCTCGTCATTGGACACCTGGACTACGACTTTGTAGTTCACTACGTTTTGCACGATGATGGGCTCCAGCCTGACCTGGTTCACCTTGCCGTCGAATTGGGTTTCAGGGTAGGAGTCCACGGTGAACAAGGCCCGTTGGCCCTCCTTCACTTGTCCGATGTCAGCTTCGTCAATGCTGGCTTCAACCTTCATCTTGGTAAGATCCTGGGCGATGACGAAAAGATTCGGCGTGCTGAAGCTCGCCGCCACGGTTTGGCCGACGTCTATGCTTCGGCTAACCACCACGCCAGATACCGGGGCGGTGATTGTGCAGTAGTCCAGGTTCGCCTGGGCCTTTTGCAACGTAGCCTTGGCGCTGGAAAGATCTCCTGCGCCACGGTCAGCCACGACCTGGGCGGCATCCAGTTCCTGTTGCGAAATGAGCTTGTCCGCGGAAAGCCGCCTGGCTCGTGCCAATTGGCGCTGGGCATCTGCCACCGCTGTTTCTGCCTTGCTGACGTTCGCTTTGGCATCCTGTACGGTCGCTGCGTATACCGTAGTATCGATCTGGGCGATGGGCTGGCCTTTCTTCACCTGGGAGTTATAGTCCACGTATAGATTGGAAATGCTGCCTGAAACCTGGGAACCAACGGTCACCTGGATGAGGCCCGAAAGCGTGCCTGAAGCGCTGATGCGCTGCTTCAGGTTTCCTCTTTGAACCGTAGCCATGCGCCACTTCACGACCTCTTTGGGTTTGTTGAGCATGTAGATGGCTACACCCCCAGCTACGATTGCGATTCCGCCCAGCCAGATCCAAGTCTTGCCCTTCATGTCCACCTCGCTCCTTCGACCCCGAAATGAATACCTTTACATACGAGGGTCCAAGATCAAGAAAAGTTTAACAAGTGTTGAAATATTTCTTATGAAAAGAACCAAGCCATGGATGAAAGCCGACTATCGCAGGATCTCGATACCTTCTTTTAGTGCTTTGGAGGCGAAGCCGTCCACCAGGAAAAGTTGGAAGAAACCACCGGCCAGAATGATCGCTGCGCATATCAGTACCGTGGTGGTGGAAAGGAAGGATTGGATTTCAGGTTTCTCGGTGGCTTCGCGGGCCTGCGCTTCAGAAGGTTGCTCAAGGAACAGGGCCACCACTACCCGCAGGTAGTAGTAGACAGACACCAGGCTTGCCGTGACGCCCAGCACCGCCAATCCAACGTGGCCGGTCCTCACCAGCTCCTTGAAGATGAAGTATTTTCCGAAAAACCCACCCATGGGCGGAATGCCAGAGAGGCTCAGCATGGTGATGACCACTGCTACGCCCAAGACAGGGCGCTTCCACCCGAGCCCACGGAGATCCTCAAATTGGGTGTGCTCTCCCACAAGGCCGTACGCGGTCAACATTCCGAAAGCGGCCATGTTCATGGCGAGATAAATGACCAGGTAGAACAACACGCCTGTGTAGGCCTCCGGCGTTCCAGCCACGAAGCCCAAGAGCAGGTAGCCCGCGTGGCTGATGCTGGAATACGCCAGCATGCGCTTGACATTCGTTTGCGGCAGCGCCGATAGGTTGCCCACGATCATGGTCGCGGCAGCGAGCGCTGCCAGGGCAATGCCGACGCGCTCTCCAGTTGCCGTGTGCAGGCCGATGCCGCCAGGAAAGGCCCGCATCATCGCGATGACCGCAACGCCCTTGGTAGCGACGGACATGAAGCCCGCGATGGGGTGGGGCGATGCCTCATAGGCATCAGGTGTCCACTGATGGAAAGGCACCGCGCTGATCTTGAACAGGAAGCCCATGAGCAGCAGGGCAGCGCCCACCAGGATCAAGGGATCCCCGCCTGCGGTGATGATGGCATTGCCGATGCCTTCAAGATCCAAAGTCCCGGTCAGGCCATAGAGCAGCACCGCGCCCATGAGAAAGCAGGATGAGGCGACTGCTCCGGTAATGAAATATTTCATACCGCCTTCCACAGACTCCTGGCGGAATCGCACGGTGGCGGTCAGCACGTAGAGCGGCAGGCTCAGGAGTTCCAGGCCTAGGAACATCATCAACAGATTAGTGGTGGAGGCGAACAGCATCATGCCCACTGCTGAGAAGAGCAGCAGAGAAAGGGTCTCTCCCTTCATCCAGCCTTCGTGGTGCAGGTGGTCCCAAAGCTGAAGCAGCGCCATCATGGCCGCCACCGTCACGAAGATCCCCGTGAATTGTCCCAAACGATCCATCTTCAGATATGAAAAGAACAGGTTCTGGCCCGTGGCCCACAATTTCGTGAAATAGAAAAAGCTGACTGCCAGTGCAAGCAAGGCCATGCCGAACATGGCTGCCCGTACGGGTTTTACCGTGTCCTGATCCTTGTCCAGGCTGGCGATCGGAATTAGGCAGGCTGCGGCGGCCGGCACCAGCAAAGGCATGAGGGCAGCCCAGTTTTGGGCGGTGAGGTTCATTTCAGCACCTCTTCGCCGGTAGCGGATGGGGTGGCTGCGCCAGATGCCAGCTCGCTTTTCGGGGCAGGCTCATGTTGAAGCATAGGTTGGACTTTCATCCTTGGGTCCGGCGCTTTCGACGCGCGCAGCAGATTGGCAACTGGCTTCTCAGAGATAGCAATGAATGAACGGGGATGCAGGCCCATCCAAAAGATGAGGAGCACGATGGGCACCATCACCGCGATTTCCCTTACCGAGAGATCCGAATGAAGGTGCTGCGTGCCACTGTCTTCATCCATATTTTCTGGTCCCCAGAAAACCTTTTTCACCATCCAGAGCATGTAGACCGCGCCTAGCAGGACGCCGAGCGTCGCCACGGTGGCGAAGGCGCGGCCCCATGGGAAGCCTGATACATAAGTGCCGTTAAGGATCAGGAACTCGCCAACGAAACCATTGGTGAGCGGCAGGCCGATGGAACTGAGGGTGACGATGAAGAAGAAGGTGGTGAATACCGGCATCTTGCTGGCGACGCCGCCAAAATCCGCGATCATGCGCGTATGGGCGCGATCATAGAGCATTCCTACCATGAGAAAGAGGGCGCCCGTGCTGATGCCATGGCTGAGCATCTGGAGCATGGCGCCCTGCGTGCCGATGACCGTCATGGATGCCAGTCCCAACATCACGAAGCCCATATGGGATACAGAGCTGTAGGCCACGAGTTTCTTGACGTCACGCTGGACCATGGCCACGAGAGCGCCGTAGATGATGGCAATGACCGAGAGCATCGCGATGGGTTTCGCGTAATGCAGAAAAGCATCGGGAAACATCGGCAGGGCAAAGCGCAGGAAGCCGTAGGAACCAAGCTTCAGCAGCACGCCCGCCAGGATCACAGAGCCGGCGGTGGGCGCCTGCACGTGCGCGTCCGGCAGCCAGGTGTGCAGCGGAAAGAGAGGCACTTTGATGGCGAAGGCGAGCGCGAAGGCCAGGAACAGGGTGCACTGGATGCTGAAGGGAAGTCCCAGCGCCGTCGCGGCCATGATCCCGGGTGCGAAGGTTCCAGCCTTGGTTGCCAGATAAAGCAGCGCTACCAGCCAAAGCAGCGAGCCCGACAGGGTGTACAGGAAAAACTTGTTCGCGGCGTATTTCCTTTCATCACCGCCCCAGACCCCGATCATGAAATACATCGGGACCAGCATGGCTTCCCAGAAGAGATAGAAGAACAGCAGATCCTGGGCCATGAACGCGCCCAGCATCCCCGATTCCAGGATCAGGACGAGCGCCATGAAAGACCCGGCCCGCTGGGTCACGCTGCGCCAGGTGCCGAGCATGGTGAGCGGCGTCAGGAACGTGGTCAGCATCACCAGCCAGAGATTCAGGCCATCGATGGAAAGGGAATAATCCACCGGCAGGCCCACCACCGAAAACCAGGGCACGTGCTCGGCGAACACCAGATTCATCGGGCCTTCGGGTGGTATGGTCAGCAGGCGCGCCGCGCTGATGAAGAAAATGCCAGCGGCTCCGAATATCGCCAGAAGCCGCGCCAGGGGAGCCTGCTTTTCAGGGAAACAGAGGATCAGCAGTCCCCAGATCGCTGGCGCGAAAACCAGGAAGGTCAGAAGGTGATTGCTCATCCACTCGGTCATCAGGGCCTACTTTAGGAAGATATAGAACAAGGCGAGGACGCCAAGGCCCATGCTTAGCACGTAGTTGCGGACACGGCCTGTTTGCAGGAGCGCGGTGAAATCGCCTGCCACGCGAGTCAGGGCGCCCGGCAGGTTCACGCCGATCCCGTCGATGATGATCACGTCGAAGAGTTTCCAGAGCACATTGCCGAACCAGCGCGCGGGCCGCAGCAGGTAGCCTTCCACCAATTCATCAAGGAAATACTTGTTGAGCAGGATCATATGCACGCCGGGAAATTTCGCGGCGAGCCTTTCGGACTTTTCGGTTCCGTTCTTGTAGAGCGACCAGCCGAATAACCCGAAACCAACCGCCGCCGCCACTGAGATGCCCATGAGCAACACTGCCGGGCCTTCATGGATGGAGACCGCTTCTGTCTCAACGCGGCCATAGGTGAGCGCCGACTCCAGCCAATGGTCGATGGCGAACGTGCCGCCCAGCACTTTGGGAATGCCCCAGAACCCCGCCAAAACAGCTCCTACCGCAAGAACCAGCAGGGGAAAGGTCATGGTCGCTGGCGCTTCATGGGCATGCTCAAAAGCGTGCGGGTCTCTAGGTTCGCCCAGGAAGGCCAAGGCCATGAGCCGCGCCATATAGAAGGCAGTGCAGCAGGCGGCCACCAAGCCGATCGCCCACAGTGCGGGACTCTTAAGAAAGGCCAGGTACAGGATCTCGTCCTTGCTGAAAAAGCCCGAGAAACCTGGAATGCCCATGATGCAAAGCGTGGCGATCAGCATGGTCCAGAAGGTGATTGGCAATTTTTCCTTCAGCCCGCCCATGCGGAACAGATCCTGTTCGTGATGCATCGCGTGGATCACAGAGCCGGCGCCGAGGAAGAGCAGCGCCTTGAACCAGGCGTGGGTGAACACATGAAAGAACCCGGCCGCGAACCCTGCGGAGCCGAGACCGAGGAACATGTAGCCCAACTGGGAAACCGTGGAATAGGCCAGCACCTTTTTGATGTCCCGCTGGACCAGCCCGATGGTGGCAGCAAGTAGCGCCGTCAGGCCGCCGACCCATGCGATGGTGGTCATGGTCATGGGTGCGAGACTGAACACCGGCGCCAGCCGGCAAATCATGTAGATACCGCTGGTCACCATGGTCGCGGCGTGGATCAGAGCGGAAACAGGGGTCGGGCCTGCCATGGCGTCCGGCAGCCAGAGGTAGAGGGGAATCTGGGCAGACTTGCCCGTGGCACCCACGAAAAGCATGAGCGTGGTGAAGGTCAGAACGCCAAAGCCGACCTCGGTCGGCATGTGTCCAGCCTGCTGCAGGATGTCACCGATGGTGAGCGTTCCAAACATCGCGAAAAGCGCCATCATTCCGATGGCCATCCCCATGTCGCCAGTCCGGTTGAAGAGAAAGGCTTTCAACCCCGCGGCGGGGGCGACTTCCGTCTCAAAGGCGTAGCCGATGAGCAGGTAGGAGCAAAGGCCCACGCCTTCCCAACCCACGAAGAGGAGGGGCAGCGAACTGCCGAGCACCAGCGTGAGCATGAAGAACACGAAGAGATTCAAGTAGCAGAAGTAACGGGCGTATCCGTCTTCATCGGCCATGTAGCCCACGGAATAAAGATGGATCAGGGCGCTGATGCCCGTCACCACCAGCATCATGGTTCCCGACAGGGGATCGATGGTCAGGCCGAACGGGACTGTCAAGGAACCCGTGGCCATCCAGGTGCCGTAGACAAGATCCAGCCGGTGCCCAGGCGTTTCCTTCATGGCGAAGAAAACCCATAGCGCGATGAGGAAGGAAGCGGCCACGGTGCCTACGCCCACCAGGGACACAGCTTTCTTGCCAGCCTTCTTGCCGACGAGGCCGTTGAAAGCTGCGCCAAAGAGGGGAAGGATCGGGATGAGCCAGGCTATCTTCTGCATCAGATTCTCATTGCCTCAGCGAATCCGCGCGATCAGCGTCGGTGGTTTTGCGGTGGCGGAAAAGGGCGATGACCAGCGCCAAGCCTATGGCGGCTTCGCAAGCGGCGACACCCAGGATGAAAAGATAGAAGACGGTGCCCGTCACATCGCCACCGCGAAAGCGGGCGAACGCCAGCAGCGCCACATTTGCAGCGTTGAGCATCAATTCCACGCCCATGAACTGCATGAGCAGCGTTCGCCGCAGCATGACCGTCGCCAATCCGATGATGAAAAGGAGGAGAGCTACAAGAATGTAGCCTTGCAGGGAACCATTCATCCAGGCGCCCATCACAGCTCCTTTTTAGTCAAGGCCACGGCGCCCACCATGGCAGAAAGAAGCAGCAGGCCGATGATTTCAAAACCCAACAGGTAGTGCCGGAAAATCTCCTCGCCCACCCGGACCAGGTTCATGCCTGCGATTGGCCGGCTAGCCTTGTCGATATCCGCCAGAGCCTTGGACCCCATCACGATGTAGAAAGCGAAGGCGCCGAACACTGCGATCAGGGAGGCACCCACCCAGCGCTGGATGGGCCGTGCCTGGATGGCGGGTTCTTCTTCGTGGGAGTTCAAAAGCATGATGGTGAAGAGCACCAGCACCATGATGGCGCCGCTGTAGACGATGATCTGCAGCGCCGCGGCCACGGGATTGGAGAGCATCAGAAACAGTCCCGCCACGCCGAAAAAGGTGAGCACCATACAAAGCCCTGCCACGATGACGTTCTTCTGCCTGAACATGGCGAGCGCGCCGATGATCGTGATGAGAGCAAACACGAGAAACATCATCTGCTCCTAGGACGGGCCGGCTTGATTGCCGGAGGTTGATGCAGGGCGGGATGGCGTGGCAGGGCTCTCCTGGCTTTGAGTCAGCCGGGCCTTCCCATCCGCGCCGGCGTAGGTGTTGATGAGATCCCATTTGCCATAATTCATGCTGAGCCGGTCGTAGGCCGCCACTTCGTACTCGTTCCGCAGCCAGATCGCGTCTTTGGGACACGCCTCTTCGCACATGCCGCAGTAAATGCAGCGCAGCATGTCGATCTTGAATACGCTGGGCCGCTTTTCTTCGAAGCCTTGCGTGAAATTCAATTCGCTGAATTCCTCGGCCTCGATGCTGATGCAGCGGGCAGGGCAGGCTTCCTGGCACATGAAGCAGGCCACGCATTTGATGGCGCCATCCTCGAACCGCTTCAACTCGTGAAGACCGCGATAACCCTTGGGCAGGGTCTTTTTCATGTCCGGATACTGGATCGTGAAGCGTTTTGAGGTTGGCGTCGCGATCTGCTTCAGAAAATGGCGGAACGTGATGATCATGCCCTGAGCGATGGGCCACACATAGCTGCGGTCCAGCCAAGTCAGTTCAACTTTCTTGACGATGACGCCCATCAGTGACCCCGCGACATCAGCCAAGCGTTGAAGATCAAATTCGCCATGGAGATCGGCAACAGGACTTTCCAGCCCAGGAACATGAGCTGGTCGTACCGGAAGCGCGGCAGGGTCCAGCGCACCCACACAAAGACCCAGAGGAAGAACAGCAGCTTGATCAGGAAGAACAGGATCGTCAGCAGCACCGGTGCTTCCGGCATGAAAGGCACGGCCCAGCCGCCGAAGTACAGTGTCGCGATGAGCGCAGAGGCTGTGATGATGTGGCCGTATTCGGATAGGGCGATCAGCGCGAATTTCATGGAGCCGTATTCGTTGTGGAAGCCGACGATTTCCGCTTCCCCTTCGGCGAAATCGAAAGGCAGCCGGTTGCTCTCGGCGAACATGCAGGTGAAGAAGACCAGAAAACCGAGTGGTTGACGCCAGATGAACCAGCCGCTGGCCATCTGGTCCTTGATGATCTCGCTCGGATCGTAGCCACCCACCTTCATGAAGATCGCTAAAACCGCCAGACCCAGGGAGATCTCATAGCTCACCATCTGCGCGCTCGCGCGCATGCCACCCAGGATGGCCCATTTGTTGTTGCTGCTCCAGGCCGCCACCAGGATGCCATAGACCGCCACGGCGCCGATGGCCAGCGGAAAGAGCATTCCCATGCTGTTGCCTGGTTCCAGAATGCTCAGGTGGTACGGGACGCCTTTATACGTAAAATCGCGGCCGAAGGGAATGACCGCGAAACCGATCAGAGCCGGCACGAAGGCCAGCACCGGCGCGAGCCAGTAAAGGCTCTTGGTCACGTGAGGAGGAACCTGATCTTCCTTGAAGAAGAATTTGATGCCATCGGCCACAAGTTGCGGCAACCCCAGTAGCTGCCAACGGCCGAAGAGCAACGCCCGGTTGGGCCCGATGCGGTCCTGCAGCATGGCGCTGCCGCGGCGTTCGACCCATGTCCAGAGCGAAGCGATCCCCATGACGGCGCTGAACACGATGAGAACCTTCAGCAAGGTCCAGATCATCACGGCCGATAGGCCTGGAAGATGGGTAACCGATTCCATGCAAGGCTTCCGCTGGCGGGAGAAAAATCCCTTCCCAGACCTTAGCAGGCCTTAGGCCGTGGCTCTAGGGAGTGACGTGAAGCACAAATGGATTGACGTCTGGTTGAGCTGCTGGGCTGGAACCACCCAGGGTCCCCTGGAGCACTATCCCTGGCCTTTGACGTCCACCTTGGTCCAGGAATCCTTCAATGCCACGGTGCGGTTGAAGACGGGAGCGCCGGGCTTGGTATCGCTGTCCACGCAGAAATAGCCCAGGCGCTCGAACTGGAAGCGCTCACCAGCTGTGGCGGTGCCAAGGCTGGCCTCCACCTTGGCGGCGCAGACCGTCAAGGATTCAGGGTTCAGCGTGTCGCGCCAATCCCCGCCCTCGGCCACATCTATGGGGTTCTCGCTCGTGAAGAGCCGATCATAGAGGCGCACTTCCGCGTTGACAGTGTGCGCGGCAGACACCCAGTGCAAGGTTCCCTTCACTTTGCGGCCATCGGGCGCGTTGCCACCGAGGGATGCAGGATCCCAGGTGCAGCGCAATTCCACCACTTCACCATCGGAGTCCTTGATGACCTCCTCGCAGCGGACCAGGCAGGCGCCTTTCAGGCGGACTTCGGCGCCAGGGGCCAGCCGGAACCATTTCTTTGGGGGGATTTCCTCGAAATCCTCCCGCTCGACAAAGACTTCGTGGCTTAGGGACATCCTGCGGAAACCGTGAATGGGGTCGGGATGGTTGGCCACCTCAAGTTCATGGACCTGATCCTGGGCCATGTTGGTGATGACGACTTTGAGTGGCCGTAGCACGGCCATGCGGCGGAACACGGTCTTCTCCAGGTCCTCTCGGATGGTGTGCTCCAGCAGGGCCACATCCGTGAGGCTGTCGCGCTTCGCCACGCCCACGCGTTCGGCGAAGGCGCGCAAGGCCTCGGGCGTGAAGCCCCGGCGGCGCAAGCCGCAGATCGTTGGCATGCGCGGGTCATCCCAATGTTTGACGTGCCCTTCGTTCACCAATTCCAGCAGGCGGCGCTTGCTCATGACCGTGTAGGTCAGGTTGAGCCGGGCGAATTCGATCTGGCGCGGTAAAGGGCGTTGAAAGAACCTCCCGTCGAGGTCCTGCTCCAGGAACCACTCGTAGAGCGGCCGATGGTCCTCGAACTCCAACGTGCAGATCGAGTGGGTGATGCGCTCGATGGCGTCACTGACACCGTGAGCGTAATCGTACATAGGATAGATGAGCCAAGCGTCACCAGTGCGGTGGTGGTGCGAGCGGCGGATGCGGTACATGAGCGGATCGCGAAGGTTCATGTTGCCGCTTTGCATATCGATTTTCGCACGCAGAACCTTGGATCCATCTTCGAATTCCCCGGCCCTCATGCGCCGGAAGAGATCCAAGTTTTCTTCGGCGCTCCGCGTTCGGAAGGGGCTGTCCTTGCCAGGCGTATGGAAGTTGCCGCGGTATTCGCGGATTTGAGCTTCTGATAAATCACAGACGTAGGCTTTGCCGGTCTTGACCAGGTGCTCGGCGTAGTCGTAAAGCTTCTGGAAATAGTCCGAGGCATAGAACTCGCCCGCCCATTTGAAGCCCAGCCATTCCACGTCCTCGCGGATGGAATCCACGTACTCCACCTCCTCCTTGGTGGGATTCGTGTCGTCAAAACGCAGGTTCGTGGCGCCTCCATACCTCATTGCAAGTCCGAAATTCAGGCAGATGGATTTCGCATGGCCGATGTGGAGGTAGCCGTTGGGTTCCGGTGGGAAGCGTGTGAGCACGCGCCCTCCATGTTTCGCAGAAGCGAGGTCAGATTCAACGATGTCCTCAATGAAATTGAGCGAGCGGGATTCGGGGGAATCGGACATGAGCATCACCTAAAAACTAAGGACTACCGCCAAGAGGCCAAGGGCGCCAAGAAAAAGCAATTTCTTGTTTTTCGCTTTTCTTGGCGTCTTGGCGGTGAATAGATTTTTAAAGCCACTTCCCAACCCTCGCCACGACCTCTTCCCGCCCCAGCAGCATCAGTGTGTCGAAGATCGGGGGGCTGACGGGTTTGCCGCAAAGGGCAACGCGCAGGGCCTGGGCCAAATCCTTGAGTTTGAGGCCGTGTTTATCGATGATCGAGTTGAAGTCTGCGTGAAGGGCATCATGGCTGTAATCGGTCAGGGCGCAAAGGTCCTTCAACGCGGGCTTCACGGCTTCGGTGAGGAACTTCGCCGTTGCGGCCTGGTCGAATTCCGGGGGTGGTGCCCAAATGAACTCCAGGAATCCCGCCATCTCCACCAGTGATTTCCCTTTTTGCGTGGATTGGATGGCGTGGGCTTTCCATTCATCAGGCTTCGCGTTCCAGGCCTCGGGCAGGAAGGGCCGGAAATGGGGCTCAATTTCCTGCCAGGTGGCGCGCTGGATTAGCTTTTGGTTCATCCAGGAAAGCTTGTCCATGTCGAAGCGGGCGGGGCTCTTCTGGATGTCGCCGAGGTCGAAGAGCTGGATCATTTCTTCGTCCGTGAGCAGCTCTTCTTCCACCGTGTCGATGGCGCGGCCGTCGATCTTGGGCGTCCAGGAAAGGCGCGCCAGCGCCAGGCGAACGGCCGAGGGCAGGAATCCCATCTGCTGGTACTCGGTGATGCTGGTGGCTCCATGGCGCTTGCTCAGCTTCGCACCGTCCTTGCCCAGGATCATGGGGACGTGGGCGAAAGCCGGGGCCTCGAAGCCCATGGCATGGTAGAGCGCGATCTGCTTGGGGGTGTTGGCCACGTGGTCGTCGCCGCGGATGACGTGGCTCACTTCCATGTCCGTGTCGTCGACCACCACGCAGAAGTTGTAGGTGGGCGTGCCATCCGTCCGGGCGATGATCCAATCGTCCAGGCTGGTGGCGGGGAAGCGCAGGTCACCCTTGATGAGATCCCGCAGCAGGATGTCGCCCTGTTCAAGCCATGGCTCTGACCCCTGGGGCATTTTCAGGCGGATGGATGCGGGTTGGCTGTCATCGTGATTGGCTTCGCGGCAGCGACGGTCGTACTGGAAAATTTTTCCGGCTTTTTCGGCTGTTGCCCGTCGCTCATCCAACGCTTCCTTGGTGCATCGGCAGCGATAGGCTTTGCCTTCCGAAATCAGCCTCTGGATGGCCGGTTTGTAATGGCTTTCCATGCGCTGCATCTGGCGGTAGGGGCCATGGGGGCCGATCCATTTGCTGGGATCGCCCACCACCGGACCTTCATCCCAATGCAGACCGCACCATTCCATGCCTTCTTCAATGATGCGGATGTTGTCGTCGGTGCTTCTGGACAAATCCGTGTCCTCCACGCGCAGGATGAAGGTGCCACCGTGCTTGCGGGCGAAGAGCCAGCAAAACAGCGCCGTACGCACTCCACCGATGTGGAGCATCCCGGTGGGCGAGGGAGCGAAACGCGTGACGACTCGGCGGGACATGGGGGCCTCAGAGATTAAAAGCAAAGGGGCGGGCCGAAGCCCGCCCCTGAACGTGCGTTGGTTTACGCGGTGCTGAATTAGTTGGCGGCGGTTCCGGCCTTCTGGGCTTCAGCCATGGCGGCTTCGTATTCGGCCTGCAGGCGCTGGGCGTTGCTGATGGCGAATTTGTAGACGTACTCGAAACGATCGGCGCCTTTGGTGAGACCGATGATCACTTCGAAGACGCCCTCGGCACCCACGTCAAAGGGGCTGGCGATGACATTGAAGGTGCCTTCCTTGGCGCCTTCGGGGATCTGCACATCGGAATCGCGGATGATATCCTTGCGCTCTCCGCCAGGGCTCACGACGGAGAAGCTGAACTTGAATTGGCCGTCCATGCGGGAGAACTTGCTGAAAAAGCACACCTTGGGAAGGGAAAAGGGCACTTCGGGCACCACGATGTGGTGGTCGTAAAGGCCCATGAGCGAGGTTTTGCCGCCCATTTCCTGGCGGATGTCATCACAGAGCAGAGTGAATTCGTGCTTGGGGGCTTTGATTTGAACTTCTTGCATGGACGCTCCATAGAGAGGTTGATGAGGTCAACAAAAGTTGAACAGCTAGTTTATCTCCGAAGCGCCCTCCTTTCTAGCTAAGGTTTTTTCATGACTCCTGAACGAATCTCTCTACGCCTGAAAACCTGGTTCGCGTTTTTTATGGTCCTACTGCTTGGTACGGGCCTGTTAAGCGCCCAGGAGTTGAAACTCCAGGTACTTGGCACCACGGATCTGCACGGGCACGTGCTCCCCCAGGACACCTATACCTTGCAACCGGAGAACAAGGGTTGGGCCAAACTGGCCACGCTCATCCGGCAGGCGAAGGCCGAAAATCCCAATACGCTGCTCATTGATAGTGGGGACACCATCGAGGGTGAGCCCATCGATTATGTCCGGGCCCGGCTGCGGCCCGATATAACGGAACCATCCATTGCGGTGATGAACGCCCTGGGCTATTCGGCCATGGCCATCGGCAACCATGATTTCAACTGGGGTTTGGAAGTGCTGCGGGGGGCCGAGAAGCAGGCCAAATTCCCGTTCCTGTCGGCCAACGCAATCAACATCAAAGGCGGGAAGGGGGCTTTCACTCCCTGGACCAAGGTGACCATTGGCGGCGCCACGGTGATCATCGTGGGCTTCACTACGTCCGTGATCCCCAAATTGGAAGAGCCCGGGAACTATGCGGGGATGACCTTCCAGGACATCGTGGAAAGTGCCAGGTCGCTGATTCCACGCCTGCGCGAAAAAGAAAAGGCAGACGTCATCATCGTCACCATGCATTCGGGCCTGGGAACTTTGCCGGGGCAGGAGGGCGATGAGAATTGCGCCTTGCGGCTGGCAGACCAGGTGCCAGGCATAGACCTGATCCTTACCGGTCATACCCATTCACCCAATTCCAGCCAGCACAAAGGCATTCCCATCCTCCAGGCGGCAGCCCACGGCAGGGCCTTGGCGGTGGCTGATCTCACGCTTCAAAAAGTCCAGGGACGATGGCGGGTGATGGCTTCCCAGGGACGTCTGGTTCAGCCAACAGCGGATACTCCGCAGGACGCCCAGGTATTGGAGCTGACTGCCGCACTCCGAACAGCTACGGAGATCTACCTCAATACCGCCGCCACGAACCTGCTTACGGATCTGGATGGCCGCTGGTGCCGTCTGGAGGATACGCCTCTGGCACAGCTCCTCCATGCGGTCCAACACCAGGCCACCGGAGCCCAGCTCTCGGCGGTGAGTTGGACGAGTCCTCGCATCTTCATCCATGTAGGCGCGAAGCTGTTTTCCATTGATGCTGATGCGCGCCAGCTGGTTTTCAAAGGGCTGCAGCATGTAGAACTGCCGGATGGAAGTCGCTCCTGCAGGGATGAAGATGCGAGGACTCGTCCAACTCACCGCCGAGAGCTGGGCTCCGGTGGCCTGGTGTTGGACCGCAT
>JANYJQ010000046.1 GCA_025358435.1 Holophagaceae bacterium | reverse complement strand
GCCCAGTGGTTCTGCAACCAGTCGGCAGGATGCTGGCCCTTGGCGGTATCGAACCGGGGGGCGTTGCTGCTGCTGCCACCACACCCCAATAACAGCAGGGTGAAGGCCGCAGCGACGAAGGTGTTGATCATTTGTCTGGCTCTGCTCATCGTGTTCCCCTTAAGCGCATAAACAGGCCCCTACTTGTGACACGTGGCGCACTTGTCGTTGTTGGCCCGGCCATGGCACTTGTAGCAACTGCCCGGGTCCATCTTTCCGTCCATCCGGTGCAGGAGCAGGTAGTTCCCCCGGTGCGCCATCATCCGGTCCGGGCGGTTGCCCAGCTTGACGGACGGCGACATGGAGACCTTCCCGCCGTGGCAATCCGCGCAGAAGGAGGGCGCGTGGCAGGAGGCGCAGGTCGCCGAATCCTGGTTCGCCTGGAAGCGATGGTTTTTCACAAAGGTCGGAGTGTGGTCGAAGGAGTTGTAGTTCTTGAGGCCGCCCTTCATGGCTTCGGTGCCGTGGCAATCCGAGCAGAGGGGCCGGACAGTGGCCTCTACGCCCTCAGGATGGGTGGGGGTGAAGCTCGTCTGGGGCGAAAGGATGGCGCAGGCGGTCAGAATGCCGATGCCCAGGACGGCTATGAAGAGAAGAATCGTTTTCCGGATCATTTTTTGCCTCCCTTTCCGGCAAAGGCAAATCGGTATTCAACCCGAAGAAGACCCATGACCTGTTTCTTGAAAAGGGCATCGTCGCCGTAGCTGAGATCCCCGGAGATCTTCAAATTGGTGGTGGTCTGATAGCCGAGCGAGCCCACGATCTGGTAGATGGAGCCCTTCCCGTTCAGATTCGGATTGTTCTTGTCGTCGAAATTGTAAAAGATGCCATCCAGGCTGGCTGACATCAGGCCCTTCTGGTACATGACCCAGGCGCGCGCTTCCTCGTGGGACAAAACGTACGCTGGGGATTTGGTGCCGATCAGCGGGGCATTGTCGGCATTCACCCGGTGGTACCCGAAACCGGACATGACTTTCAATTTGCCAAGGTTCCACTTCAGGTCGGCGCCGAAACGGGTGACGTCTCCGTAGGTTTCACGGTTGGTCTGGCGGAAATCGGCGACCACTTCAACGGCCGAAGGAGAGCCCCAGGTCGCACTGCACCCGACGGCGCGGAATTTGTCATTTTCACTCTGGCGGAACAGCGATTGGAGATTGCTGCCCGCGAAGTAGGCGAAGAAATTCCGCTCGATGAAGATTCCCGAGAAGGAGAGGGAATCCGCGGCCTTCACCGTGACGTTGTAATCGTGTTCCGCGATGCGGGAGTGCTTCTCTGTCGGCTTCGCGGGGATATCGGCGTGCTGGGCGACATCGAGGAGCGTCCGCCCGCTGAAATCGAAGGACGGATTGGGTGAAAGCTTGAAATCGACGCCCACCTGCCTGCGGGAGTAATCCACGGGGGAGGGGATCGGGAGATCCTTGGCCGCGTTGGTTCCGTCCTGGAGGTAGGAGATTCCGATCTCGCCGGCCTTGGGGATCCTTAGGGAAAGGCGGGTGCCGAAGATCACGTCATGCTGGAATTCATAGTCCGCTTTGGCAGCGGGCTCCAGGGCGCTCGTGAAGCGCACGGGCCTTCCGCCGAAAGCCGAGATGGCGAAGCCGCCGCGAAGATCGGCGCGGGCGCTGACGCCATCAACATATTCCATGCCCCCGCCTTGATTGACGGTGAAACGGCCAGCCTTGATCTCGGCATTGGCCTGGGGGAACTGGTACTGGAGGTAGCCGTAGGTCAGATACCCGCCGGATTTGCCATTCGGGGAGGATTGATCCGCCAAGTCGGCCATTCCCCATCCGTAGATGTGGAGCGACAGAGCGTCCGACCCAAGCTTGGTGGCATCGATTCCGAGGAATTGGGTCACCGGGGTGTAGGTGTACTTGTCAAAGCCCGGCGTTTCCGCTTTCCAGAGCTGAGCCATGGTGGTGCTGTACACGTTCACTTCCTGGGACCACCCCGCGGCGGAAACCAGGGTGGCGAGCATGGCGACATGAATGCATCGCTTCATGGTTCGCCTCCACCCGCGATCCGCAGAAGCGGCGCGGTCCACATGACCAGGGATCGCTTTCGCATGCCTAACCTCCTATCGGGACGGTGTGAA
>JANYJQ010000157.1 GCA_025358435.1 Holophagaceae bacterium | reverse complement strand
AAAGCTTTTTCAGCCGGGGACACACGGGGATTTACGGGGACAAAGAAATTGGGTGGCTGCTGCCTTCCCTTAGTCCCGGCCAATCCCCGGCTCACAACCTTTTCGCCACTGTGTCACACTAGGGCTTCCGCGGGCTGATCCATGGCCGATGGAATCAACCGCGCCGTGAGGCGCCACAGGAGACTGCAATGGCCCTTGAACGCGTGCAGAAAATTCTCGCCGCCGCAGGCATCGCCTCGCGCCGCGCCAGTGAAAAGCTGATCGTGGAAGGCCATATCCACGTGAACGGCAAGCTCGTCACGGAACTCGGTTCCAAGGCCGATCCCCGCCGCGACCAGATCACCGTGGATTTCAATCCCATCCAGAAGGAACAGCCGGTCTACATCCTGATGAACAAGCCCAAGGGCTACATCACCTCGGTGAAGGATGATGAAGGCCGTCCCACGGTGATGGCACTGCTCCATGGCGTGACCCAGCGGGTCTATCCCGTGGGCCGCTTGGACTTCAATTCCGAAGGGCTGCTGCTTCTCACCAATGATGGCGAGCTGGCCCAGACGCTCATGAAGCCGGACCACGAAATCCCGAAAGTCTATCTCGTGAAGGTCCATCGCAATCCGAAGCCGGAAACGCTCCAGGAAATGCGCGAAGGCTTCCGTCTCAGCGGCCGCAAGCTGAAACCCTGCGGCATCGAGATCGCTGAGAAGGCAGATAACCCCTGGCTTCGCGTGACGCTCACCGAAGGAAAGAACCAGCAGATCCGCAAGATGTTCGCAGCGGTGGGACACCCCGTGTCCAAGCTAAAGCGGATCCAGTACGGACCGCTCATCGACCCCGCCCTGAAGCCGGGCGCCTGGCGGTTTCTCAACGGCATGGAGATGAGGGCGCTGAAGAGTTTGTAGGCCTAGCCTTCAAATCGCTTCGTCATCATCTTCAGCCTCTTCCTTCCCCGGAGTGGGCTCTTTGGGGGCTTCGACGGCAAGTGGCGCTTCGCGTTTTTCGGTGCCCAGGCTCAGGTTCAGCGTGTATTTGCCGGGCAGGATGAAGGGGCGGCGGCCAGCGGGCAGGCCTTTGATCGTGACGGCATCCACCAGCAGATCCCAGTCCACGCGATTAAGACCGGCGTTGGCATTGACTTTCCAAGTGCGGACCACATCCTTCTTCTCGGTCAATAATTGCAATTCGACGGCGCCCGGCTTTGAGGCACTGAACCAGAACGATTGGCCTTTGGTTACTCCGCGCGGCCACCAGGTGGGCCGGTCGCGCTTCCAGTTTTTCTGGGCCAAGACTTTTTTCGGTTCGAAAAGATGGATGGATTCGGCTGCCACTTCTGCCGTGAATTTTTCCAGGGCCTCGATGGGCGCGACCCAGGCGCTCCGGCCGTGGGTTCCCACCACGAGATCGTGGGCCTTGGCCTGGATGGCCAGATCATGCACCGGCACGTTGGGCATGTCGTGCGCGAAGGCCTGCCAATGGGCTCCGCTATCCAGGCTGGCATAAACCCCGAAATCCGAACCCGCGAAGAGCAGGTTCTTGTTGGCCGGATCCTCGCGGACCACATTCAGGTTTTCCTCGGGCAGGTTGGCTTTGATGTTCGTCCAGGTGGCGCCGAAATCCACGGATTTGAATATGTAGGCGGCGCTCTCATCATTGCGCAGTCCGCTGAGCGTCGCATACACCGTGCCTTCATCGAAGTGGCTGGGTTCGAGGCGCGTGATCCAGCGGTCCGGGGGCAGCCCTTTGGAGATCTCGTTCCATGCGAAGCCGCCGTCATGGCTCATCCAGGCGCGCCCGTCATCGGTCCCGGCGTACAGCAAACCGAAGCGCATCGGGCTTTCCGAAAGCGAAGTCACCGTGCCGAAGGGCACATTGCCGACTTTGGGATTCGTGCTGATATCGCCGCTGATCGCCTTCCAGGTGGCGCCGCGATCCAAACTGCGCATCACATGCTGGGTCCCGGCGTATAGAATATCGGCGCTATGGGGGCTCAGCAGCAGCGGCGTCATCCAGTTGAAGCGGTAAGGCGCTTCCTTGAGCTTGTGGCGCGGCTGGATGGATTTAAATTCGCCCGCCTTGGAGTTGATGCGGAACATGGAACCGAACTGGTATTCGGCATAGACGGTCGCGTTGTCGCGGGGATCGACTTGCACGAAGCCACCATCGCCGCCCAGGATGTTGCGCCAGCCGTCGCTCTGCGCTCCTGGCCTCAAGGGTTCCGAGGGCCCCATGCGCACGCTGTTGTCCTGCAGGCCGCCATAGACCCGGTAGGGATCGGCATTGTCGGTGGCGATGGTGTAGAACTGGCCGACGGGCAGGTTCTTGATGCCGCGCCAGCTGCGGCCGCCGTTGGTGCTGACATCAAGGCCGCCATCATGGCCGATCACGACGCGGGCCGGATCTGAAGGATCCATCCACAGGGCGTGGAAATCAGCGTGGGCAGCGTATTCCGGTGTGCCGTTGGCCCCCTGGAAACTCTGCCCGCCATCCCGGCTTTCGATCATGGGCATGCCCAAAAGATAGACGTGCCGATCATCCCGGGGATCCACGCGCACCTGGCCGAAGTAGTAGCCATAGCTGTAGACCACATTGTCCAGACGGTCTTCGTGGGTGCGTTTCCAGGTCGCGCCGGCATTGTCTGAAACATAGAGTTCCGGGCCAATGATGTGCACATCGAAGAGGGCCCGCTCCGCATCTGAGACGTAGGCCAGCAGGTCCTTCACTTCGATTTTCCCGGCTTTGAGATCAGCCTTCACGCTCTCTGCCGTGATGTCTTTGTGGAAGCCGTTGTCCTTCAAGAACTCCTTGAGTTTCTTGTCATCGAGTTTCAGAGCTTCATCCTTGCCCAGCTTCTCCAGCTGCTTGGCGGTGAGTTTTTCGGGATCCTCGAAGGGATCTTTCTCGGAGTCAGGCCGCGCGGTCTGATTGTCCACGAAGGCATAGAGTTTTGATGGATTCTGGCGGCTCATGGCCAGGCCGATGCGCCCGATTCCATCACCCTTCGGAAAACCGTCCTCCATCTGCTTCCAGGTGGCACCGCCATCCACGCTCTTGTAGATGCCACTGTTGAGGCCGCTTTCCAGGAAATCATTGGGCTTGCGATCCTTCTCCCAGAGCGCCGCATAGACGACCGCCGAGTTGCCCGGGTCCACCATGAGATCCACGGCCCCGGATCGGTTGGGCGCCGCCAGCACCTGCTTCCAGCTCTTGCCGCCGTCCTCGGTCTTGAAGACGCCGCGCTCGCCGCCGCTGGTGTAGAGCGGCCCCTGGGATGCCACGTAAACAACTTCAGGATTGCGCGGATCCACCACGATGCGTGCGATGCGGTGGCTGTTTTTCAAGCCCATGTTGGCCCAGGTCTTGCCGCCGTCGGTGCTTTTGAAAAGCCCTGAGCCCCCGTAGGAACTGCGGCTGGCATTGGCTTCACCGCTTCCAGCCCAGATGGTTTTCGGCTGTCCCGGCTCGCCCCACTGCACGGCGATGGCGCCCAGCGCGAAAGCTCCTTCATGGTCGAAAAGCGAGGTCCAATCGGCGCCTTCATTCTTCGTGCACCAAAGTCCGCCGGTCGCGAAGGCCACCACCCAGGCGGAAGGCCTGCGGTCATCGGCGACCAGTCCCACCACACGACCGCCCTGCCCGATGGGCCCTATGCTGCGGAAGGGGATGGCCCTGAGCGTGCTTTCTGCGAGTAACTTGTTCCGTTGTGCGAAGGCGCTCTCGCGCACATCAGGCGACGGCGTTGCGGCTTCGGGATGAAAGCGCGCGGCCTGTTCCGTCTTCGTCAGCGGCTTGTCCCCCGCAGCCAACGAAAAAGTGATCAAGGCCAGACAAGCGAGCGACCCAACGTACATGGAAACCTCAGCAATGGACTCGTAAGACGAGGCATCCAGATTAACCGAACTACCTACCCCTCAGCATTCTTCCGCCATCGCCTGGTGCCTAGCGCCCCTAACCCATAGCCCATAGCCCATAGCCTACAAAGGTTCTTCCCTGAAGCTCAGCAGGTGGCCACTCTTTTTGGCTTTGGTTCTCAGGTAGCGCAGGTTGTGGGGGTTGCTGGCCTGCTGATGGACCTCGCGCATCACCTCGATCCCCGCATCTTCCAGCGCCAGGATTTTTTTCGGATTGTTGGTCAGCAGGCGCACCTTGCGGATGCCGAAGAAACGCAGCATCTCGATGGCGGAATTGTAATTGCGCAGGTCATCGGCAAAGCCCAATAGATGATTGGCTTCCACCGTGTCATGGCCCTGCTCCTGCAATGCGTAGGCCTTGAGCTTGTTCAGCAATCCGATGCCCCTGCCCTCCTGGCGCAGGTAGAGCACCATGCCGCCGTTCTCGCCGATGTACCGGAGAGCTGATTCCAGCTGCTGGCGGCAATCGCATTTCAGGCTGCCCAACACCTCGCCGGTCAGGCACTCGCTGTGGATGCGGACGTTGATGCGCTTGCGGCTATCGATGTCACCAGCTACCACGGCCAGATGCTCCTTGCCCGTGGCTTTTTCCAGGAATCCATAGACCGTGAACTTGCCGAACATCGACGGCACTTCCGCCTTGGCGACGAAGGGCACCGATTCAGTTTCGAACTTCTGGATGAGGTCCAGCTTGGGGGCGTTGCTGCACTCTTTGGACATGAATGATCTCACCGAGGATGGATGAAGGATGGATCCTTCATCCCTTTGATGCTGCGAGTGTAAGTTTGGGACAGATGTTTGAACATCTTTTTGTTTATTTTAAATTTTAGACAATTCGTGATCCATTTGGGCCAATACCGCAGCTTCCACCCGCGCCTGGGCCACCGGCATCGGTCCGTCCAGTTTCGCACCGGAGGCCAGACGATGGCCCCCACCACCGAACAATTTGCAAACTGCGTTCACATCCACGGCCTCTTTCGATCGGAGAGAAAGTTTCACCCCGCCATCAGGCAATTCGTACAACAGCCCTGCCACCTCGACCGAAGCCAACCGGGTGGGCTCCTGCACCAATTCATCCAGGTCATCGTGGGTGGCGCCACAGGCCCGCATATCTTCCAAGCTGAGAACCATCAGGCCGAATGCGCCGTCGCCCAACAGCCCCATCCTTTCCAGGGCCCGGGCCCAGAGCTTCACCTTCGAGGGCGTGTCCTGCAGATAGATCCGCTGGTAGCTGCGGGCCGGCTGCACGCCCTGCTCGATGAGGTCCGCCGCCATCCGGTGCACCTTGCCCGTGGAATTGGAGAACCGGAAATTGCCCGTATCTGAAATCAAGGAGGCATAAATGGCTTCGGCCATGGGCAGGGGCAGAGGCAGGCCCATGCGGGGAGCAGCCAGATCGTAAACCAGTTCACCGCTGGCCGTGGCCGTGGGATCCGTGAATTCATGCTCAAAGCCCCTGGGAGCCTCCTTCAGATGATGGTCCACACAAGCCCGAGGAGCCTTCGTGGATTCGAAGGACGGGTGCATTCCGCCCAGGCGATGCGGCTCGGAGGCATCCACAAGCAGCCAGGCATCCGGCCAGGCAGCCAATTCCGCGTGGAGGCCTGTGGGGTCGAATTGCTCGATCCAGCCCTCGGTGTCCAACCAGCGCAGATTCCCGGGAACGGCGGGTGAAACCACGATCCTCGGTTCCTTGCCAAGAAAGCGCAGATAGTGCGCTAGGCCCAGGCAGGTGCCGATGCCGTCGCCATCGGGATTTTCATGGGTGGTGAGGAGGATCCGCGAGTGCTGGTCGAGAAAGGATTGCAGTCGGTCGAGCATGGTTCGATGTTCCCATCTATGGCAACGCAGCGCCATGGGAAGGCCCCAGCGTGAGGGATTTCCGGGAATCCACAACAATTATTCAGTCTTCCAGCCCCCAGCGTTCAACGAAGGCGGCGCGGTAGGTCCGGCTCAGCACCACTTTGGATCCGTCCTTCAGGACCAGCAGCCCATCACCGTGGTCCCAGGGCTCCAAATGGGCCACAGCGTCCAGGGCCACGATTTCCCCCCGATGGACGCGCACGAAACGGCGGGAATCCAGTCGGCGTTCCAATTCGATGAGACTGGTGCGGACCGAGTGGACCCCGTTCTCCGAGTGCACCGTCACTTGTTTCCCATCGGCGGAAAACCGTCGAATAACTCTCATATGTACGGGAATCCACCGATCATCGTCCTTCACCAGCAGTCGCTCCAACGGCGCCTTGGCGACCCTGGCCAGCAAAGCCTTGAGCTCCCCACCCTTCCCGGCTCCATGCAGGGCGTGGGCGCGGTCAAGGGCCTTGGCGAACCGGGCCGAATCATAGGGTTTGAGAAGATAGTCCACCGCCGAAGCTTCGAAGGCATCCAGCGCGAAGCGATCGAAAGCGGTCGAGAACACCACTTGCGGCAGCGGTGGTTCCAGGGCCGCAAGCACTTCGAATCCAGTGAGGCCGGGCATCTGGATATCAAGAATCAACAGATCGGGGTGCAGCGTTTGGACCTGCGCCACCGCAGCGGGACCGTCGGCAGCTTCTCCAACCACCGAGTAGCGTGGATCCGCTGCCAACAAGCGTCGGATCTTGGAACGCGCCGGGGCCTCGTCGTCCACCACGAGAACCCGAAGGGGTTCAGCCATGGCTCGCCTCAGCTGGAAGGTTGAGCACGACTTCAGCGCCGCCCCCGTCCCGATTGTGGGCATCCAGGCTGGCCCTGCCTTCGTGAAGAAGTTCGAGGCTGCGGCGCAAATTGTCCAGGCCCAGGCCAGAAGGGTCCGCACTGGTGAAACCAGCACCATCGTCGGACACGGCCAATCGCGCTGAATCCCCCTCGCGCCGCGCCTCGACCTTGACATGGAGGACCTGGCCAGGTTTGGATTCGTTGTGTTTCAAGGCGTTCTCCACAAGCCGCTGGAGGGCGAAGCGGGGCACGCAAAGGTTTCCTATTCCTGCCGCGATGTCCAGCCCCACGCGCACCCGGTCGCCGAATCGGGCTTCAACGAAAGCCAAATAGTGGGCAAGGTAGGCCAGCTCCCGGTCCATGGTCCAGGAGGAACCTCCGGCTTCAAGGCCATCCCGGAGCATCTGGCCAAGATCCCCCAGGAGCCTGTCGGCCTTGGCCAAGTCGTCGAACATCACCGCACTTAGGGTGTTGAGCGCGTTGAATAGAAAGTGGGGATCGAGCTGGGCGGAAAGGGTTTGGAGCCGCGCCTCGCGGAGTTCCGATTCCAGGCGAGCCGCAGCCAGGTCCCGTTCCTGCCTCCGTCGACGGATGTCCACGGCTTGAAAGACCGCCGTGAAGGCCGCGAAACTCATAAGGTCCTTCAAGCCTTCCATGGGCGCACGGAAGACCATATCGCCATAGTCATAGGCACCCCAGCCCGCCAGGTTATAGGCCACCATGCGCAGGGACCACATACCGGCCACGTGGATGGCCCAGAAAATAGCGGCGGCCCCAAGGTGGATCGTTACGAACCGTTTCCAGGAAACCCGTTTCCAAGGAGCATTCTGGGCCGCGGCCTGGGCCAAGGGAATCAAGGCCCAGACCACTAACGCCGATGTCATCTCCCAGACCAGCGGTTTCTGCCAGGGCGTGGGGGAGCCCGAGGCCCTCAGATCCAGGGCGACCGTGAGGGCCAGGCGCAGGGCGTTCAGGAAGAAGAAGCCCCCGGCAAGCAGGGCCCATCGAAGCTTGATCTGCGGCCACTGCCAGGCTGGCGTTTGATAGTTGGGCGTTTCCATTCAACGGGCCTCGTCAGAAAGTATGGCCGCCAACTGGCCTTTGGGGAGGCGCAGGGAACCGCGTTGCTGGATCTTGGCCGACTTGGGCCCCATGCCCAGGCAGGGCCTTAGCCAGGAAACGGCGGCCACCAATTCGCAGAGGCCCCATGTCACGAAGAAGGCAATCACAGTCAGCGCCCCGAAGAAGAACCAGGGTCCAAGATGCAGCCGAAGCATCCACCAGCCCAGCACCACGATCACGGTCTGGTGGAAGATGTAGAACGGGTAGGCCCGGGACTGGGCGCGGGTGAGCCAGGGTTTGGGATTCGTGACCCGTGCCTTGGCATAGCCCAGGGCGGCGCAGAGGGAAGCCCAGATGAAGGCGTAGATCGCGATGTGTTCCAGAGGGAATGGAAATTCGCCCGGAGGCAGCAGCGCCGCCAACAGGCTTAATGAGATGAGC
>JANYJQ010000151.1 GCA_025358435.1 Holophagaceae bacterium | reverse complement strand
CAGCGCGGCGCATGGATCTAACGACGGAGCGAACCGGCGGCAGCTTCCATCTAACGGCGCGGGGCTGGTTCTTGCAAATTCGACAGGAACTCGTCGTTGCTCTTGGTTTTGCCCAGGCGATCCAGGAGCAGCTCCATGCTTTCCACGGGGCCGCTGCCGCTGAGGATCTTGCGCAGCACCCAGATCTTGGCGAGGCGCGGGGCCTCGATGATGAGGTCCTCCTTGCGGGTACCGCTCTTCTGGATGTCCATGCTGGGGAAGATGCGCTTGTCGCTGAGCTTGCGGTCCAGCACGATCTCGCTGTTGCCGGTGCCCTTGAATTCCTCGAAGATGACGTCGTCCATTCGCGAGCCCGTTTCGATGAGCGCCGTGGCGACGATGGTGAGGCTGCCGCCTTCCTCGATGTTGCGCGCCGCGCCGAAAAACCGCTTCGGCCTCTGCAGCGCATTGCTGTCCACGCCGCCGCTGAGCACTTTGCCCGAAGGCGGCACCACGGTGTTGTAGGCCCGCGCCAGACGTGTGATGGAATCCAGCAGGATGACCACATCCTTTTGATGTTCGACCAGCCGCTTGGCTTTTTCGATGACCATCTCGGCCACCTGGACGTGGCGCGTGGCGGGCTCATCGAAGGTCGACGAGATGACCTCGCCCTTCACGTTGCGCTCCATGTCCGTGACTTCCTCGGGGCGCTCGTCGATGAGCAGCACGATGAGGAAAACCTCGGGGTGGTTCGCGGTGATGGAGTTCGCGATGTTCTGCAGCAGCACAGTCTTGCCGGTTCGCGGAGGGGCCACGATGAGGGCGCGCTGCCCCTTGCCCAGGGGCGTCATCAGGTCCATGACGCGGGTGCTGAGTTCCACGGCATCGCGTTCCATCTTGAGCAGGGAGGTCGGATAGAGCGGCACCAGGTTGTCGAAGTGGGCCCGGTCCTTGGCTACGGACGGCGGATCAAAATTCACCGCATCGACCCGCAACAGCGCGAAAAACTTTTCTTCGGCCTTGGGCGGACGGATCATGCCGCTGAGCGT
Source organism: Holophagaceae bacterium (assembly GCA_025358435.1). Taxonomy (GTDB): domain Bacteria; phylum Acidobacteriota; class Holophagae; order Holophagales; family Holophagaceae; genus JANXPB01. The sequence goes on along the minus strand of JANYJQ010000151.1, from coordinate 27,507 downwards.
GTCGCCGGTGTGCAAATTGAATTTACGGATTTGCGAGGGCGACACATAGATGTCTTCCGGACCCGCCAGGTAGTTCTGTTCCGGGGCCCGCAGGAAGCCGAAACCTTCCGGGAGCACCTCGAGCACGCCTTCGGCAAAGAAATTGCCTTCCCGACTGGCCTGGGATTCCAGCACGCGGAACATCAGCTCCTGCCTGCGCATGGATAGGGGGTTCTCGATGTCCAGTTCCTTGGCCAGTTCCGCCAACCGGCCAATGGGCTGCTGCTTGAGCTCGGACAGGCTCAAGGAGACGGCGCTAGCGGTTTCTTTAGACAAGGAAACCCCGTTGGGAGGACTTCAAAGATATTGGATGCTGTAATGACCCAGTTTATTCCTTTTCGGTTGGCTGGGCTAGCCCAACATAATTCAAGACCCTTCGGACAAAGGCTTTTGGGTCCTCCACGGGAAAGGAGTGGCCGATGCCCGCCACCAGCTCAAACCGGGAATGTGGAATGAGCTGAGCGGTTTCCAGGCAGCGCCAAGGCGGGGTCAGCAGATCCTCGGCACCGCAAAGGAGCTGAACAGGCGCCGAAATACCGGACAGCCGGTTCCGGATATCCCAGCCCAGGACTCCGCGGATCTGGTGGAGCGGCCCATGGGTGGGGCCACGACCCGTGACCACCTGGTGATAAGCCCGCAACACGCCGTGGCGGGCTTCAAGAAAGCGATCGCCCCACAGAAAAGGTGCCACCGCATCGAATTGCATCAAAGGGCCGCCCACCTCAAGGCAGTGCGCCCAATGTTCGGATTTCAGGCCCATGGCGAAATCAGTGCAAGCCACGGAACTGGTGAGCACCGCCCCGGCGAACGATTGCGGATGGTCCGAAAGCAGCTCCAGACTCATGGCAGAGCCATTGGAGAGGCCAACCAGCCACGGTTTTTCGATGCCGAGAATGACCATCAACTCCCAGGCTTCCGCTGCCAGCAGGGCGGTTGAATAGGGCCCCTGCTCCGGCGCATCGGAACGGCCCTGCCCACGCGAGTCGAAGGTCAGAATCCGAAAACGCCCGGCCAGCCCAGGCAGCACGCCGGCCCACATGGTCGTGTCGCTCAGCAGACCGTTAAGCAGCACCAGCCAGGGTTTTGAAGGGTCGCCCTGGATGCGGTAGTGCAGCTTCACGCCATTGGCGAGCGTGGCGAAAGTGGGCTGGGGACGCGGAGTCATTGTTCATGGTGGCAAAAGGGCGGGAAAAATACACTACAAGGAGGAGGGTTCCCGCCTCTGTGAGCGTAGCGAACAGGAGCGCGGATACGCGCGACAGGCGGGAGCGGAGGTGCCTAGGGTCGCGGAGAAAAGCGGAAAAAGAGGTTCAAGACGCAGATTTTCCTGCGGACAATGGTCCATCCAAAGGAATCCTGATGTTCCCCATGCTGCTCGTTCCCGCCCTCCAGGCCCCGACTCCGGCTCCAAAACCTTTTACTCCGCTCGAATTCCTGGTCGGCTCCTGGGAAGGTGAGGGCGGTGGCGATCCTGGCAAGGGCACTGGCTCTTTCACCTTCGGCTTCGAGCTGGCAAACACAGTGTTGGTACGTCGCAACAGGGCGGACTATCCAGCCACAAATGAGCGCCCGGCCTTCAGCCACGAAGACCTGACTGTGGTTTTCAGCGAAGGCGGAAAACTCCGGGCCGAATATTTCGATAATGAGGGCCATGTCATCCGCTACGGAATCACAGGCCCGGATGACAAAGGCAGCATTCAGTTCCTTAGCGATTTTTCAGCCTCTTCACCACGCTTCCGTTTGACCTACACGCCCACCGGAAAGGACAGACTTTCGCTGCGGTTCGACATCGCACCCCCAGGCAGCGCGGATGGTTTCAAGACCTATATCGAGGCAACCGCGAAGCGGAAAAAATGAAACCCGGAAGGCCGCTCAGAAAGAAGAAGCCTTCGTTGCCCACCGCGCAGGGCTTTTCCATAAACCCCTATCGCTGCTCGCCTCGCAGCTCCGCGGGCCTGAAGTGCTGCTGGAACTTCCAGCCGTCGCCTGTCCATTCGATGATCGTGCAGCTGGCCTTCTTCACATCCAGATGCTGGCCTGTGAGGTGGCGGATCAGGCTGGATAAGAAGGGCTCGTGGCTGGTGATGGCGATGTTTTCTTTCCTGCCCGCGTTGATCGCCAGGCGCCTCAGCCAGAGTTCCATTTCTTCCACGTCGCCGTTCGGCGTGAATCCATCCGATACACCTACGGGAAAGGCCTGCGAGGAGTCCACGGCCATCGCCGCTTCCTTGAGGCAGCCCATGCTTTCCATGGCGCGGCGATAAGGGCTGCTGATGCCGCGGCTGGGGATGTACCCGCGTTCGACCAGCCCCGCCATGGCTGCGCGGGTCTTGGCCCAGCCTTCTTCCGTCAAGGCCCGTTCCGCGTCCGGCAGGCCGGGGCGGAATTCTTCGGCGATGCCATGGCGGATGAGGAGCAGCCTCTTCATGCCATGCCCCGCTTAGCCGCCATGTGCCTAAGGTGTTCCAGCCTCCTCCGGTGGGCAGCCAGATAGGCAGCGTCTTCTTTGTAATTGGTGGGATGGATGTGGGGGACGGATTGGGGCCGCAGCTCATCATCCACGTTCACGAAAGTGAATATGCAAGCATTGGAAAGGTGGATCTGTTTCCGGTCCCTGGAAATCCGCATGATGTCAGTCTCGACGCAGACAGAGCAATCTCCGCTGTACACGGCGCGGCTCACCAGGTGGAGTTTGTCGCCCATGCGCACCGGCTGGACGAAATTGATGCGGTTCACCGCGACGATGACCGGCCGGTTGGGCGCCACCTCTTCGGCACAGATGGAACTCTGTTCGTAGGCCCGGCGGATCAGATGCCCGCCAAAAATCTTCTCGGGCACATTTTCGTGCTCAGGGTAGGTGCGATCCCAGCTTTCAGTCCCGCACTGGCTCGCCATGAGGCCATCAAACCCCCGTCTCTCCTGAGCGGTGTGCAGTTCCATCAGCAGGGCGTACTCCTGGTGGCTGGGCGGTTCCTGGGCCTGTTGCAGCCCTTTGCGGTAAGTCTCGCGGCGCGCGATGGCCCTTTGCCAGCGGCGTTCGCCCAAGGCATCGCCAGGCTGGAAAACTGGAAGCGCCAAGCTGAGCGCGCCATCTCCGGCGGTGCTGCGCGCCACCATCGTGAAGTAGCAGGAAGCAAGGTGGGACGCGGGTTCTGTGGCGGTCGCAGGGTGCTCCACGCGGATGCCGACTTCCATGGAGGTGCGTCCCACGAAATTGATGCGGGCCCCGAACACCAGGTCCCTTTCCAGGTCCGCCGAGTGTCGGATATAGATATTGTCGATGGCCGCGGTCACTACCCTGGCCTCGGGGTAGCTTTCGCGAACATAGGCCAGAGCCGCTTCTTCAGCGAGTTTGTCCAGAACTTCCAGCAGCAGGCCAAAACGGATGTTCCCCTGCACGGGTTCATCAATCAACATGTAGCGCTTGCGCAGTTCAGCGTCCGTGGAAAGCGGAAGCGTGACGACGAGTTCCATAGGACCGGGCATGGAGCATTGTAGCTGGGCTGTAGGCTGTGGGCTGTAGGCTGTAGGCTGTGGGCTGTAGGCTGTGGGCTGTAGGCTGTGGGCTTTAGGCCGCAGGCCTTTTGACTTTTCGACTTTTCAACTTTTCAACTTTTTGACTTTGTTGACTCTTGACTCTTGACTCTCAACTCCCAACTCCCAACTCCCAACTTAAATCCCACCGCCCAAAATCAGTCCTCGATACAACGCCATTTCCATGGGAAACTAAGGGATTAGGGCCAGATCCGGCAGGCGCGATGCGCCTTTTCCCGCGGGACAGTCGCCCACGGGAGCTTTTGTGAACACGAATACCTTCGCAGCCTTGGGCTGCAATGCCGCGCTAGTGGCGGCCCTCGATCGCCGTGGATACACCACGCCCATGCCAGTGCAGGCTGAAACCTTTAAGGCAGGACTGGAAGGCAGGGATCTATTGGTGCAAAGCCAGACCGGCTCAGGCAAGACCCTGGCCTTCGGTCTGCCCTTGATCCACCGCCTGACTTCTGAAAAATATCCTCAGGCGCTCATCCTGGCACCCACGCGCGAACTGGCCCAGCAAGTCGGCGAAGAATTGCGCAGCGTGGACCGCAGCCTGAACATCGCCCTTCTGGTGGGTGGCACGCCCTACCAACCCCAGATGAAGGCCCTGCATTACGGGTCAAGCATTGTGGTCGGCACGCCAGGCCGCGTGATGGACCACCTGGACCGCGGATCTCTGGACCTCTCCAAAATCTCCATGGTGGTGCTCGATGAGTGCGACGAGATGCTCAACATGGGCTTCATCGAGGACGTGGAAAAGATCCTCGCCGCAGCTCCCAAGGGTCCGCAAACCTATTTGTTTTCCGCCACCCTGCCGCCACCCATCGCGTCCCTCGCCAAGCGTTTTCTAAAGGACCCCGTGAAGATCCAGCTGAGCGGCTCCGGCGAGCAGGCCCAGCACGCGGACATCTCGCACGCAGCGTGCCTCGTGCCTGACCATGCCCGTGTGAAAGCCCTGGTGAACCTTCTGCTGCTGGACAACCCGAGCGCCGCCTTGATCTTCACCAAGACCAAAGCCGAAACCGAAGAAGTAGCGGAAGCCCTCACCCAAGCGGGCCTGAGCGCGGCCTTTCTCCATGGCGATCTGGTGCAGGCATCCCGGACCCGGATCCTCAACCAGTTCAAATCGGGCAAGCTGCACCTGCTCGTGGCCACCGATGTGGCCGCGCGCGGATTGGATATCAGCGGCCTGCCGCTCGTGGTGCATCTGGGAATTCCTCACCAATTGGAGAACTACATCCACCGCAGCGGCCGCACAGGCCGCGCCGGCGCCAAAGGCACCTCCATGTCCCTGGTGGCCTGGAAGGAAAGCCGCATCCTCATGGCCTGGGCCCGTCGCGGGGGCCTGAACATCGTTTGGCGCCCCATCCCCCAGCAGTCCGATCTCCGCACCGCCGCGGCCGTGCGCCTGGCAGAAAAACTGAAAGCGGCGGACACTCATGCCCACCGCGCCGAAGCCGAATCATTGCTCGCCGCCTATGCCCCGGTGGATCTGGTGTCCAAACTGCTGAACTTCATCGAGCGCGAAGAAGCCACCGGCTTTGATATTCCCGAAGAGCCAGCCCGGGACCGGGTTCCCTTCAAGCGCGAAGGCGCCAGCCGCCCTTTCTCTAAGCAGCCTTTTGACCGGAACGAGAAGAGGCCTTTTGAGAAAAAACCCTACGAAAAACGCCCTTACGAAAAGAAACCCTTCGAGAAGAAACCTTATGAAAAAAAGGCCTTCGAAAAATCACCCTACTCGGCGGGAGACAAGGTTGGATTCAAACCCAAACCAAAGGCCGACCGCCCCACGGGAACGCCGTTCAAGAAGAAGAGCTGAGGTACGAGGGGCGAGGATTGAGGGCAAGAAGGTCCGCGCCTAGAGCGCGGTCAATACTTGAACCTCGAACCTCACACCTCGTCCCTCACCTTCTCATTGCTCTTTCGGCACTTCCATCTTCGTGAAATCCACGGATTCCGTTGGTTGATCCTTCGACACGCTCTGCCCCCAGAGCTTGATTTCCGGAGCCTGGGAATGGGCCTTGGCCTTGGCTTCGATGATCTTCTTGATCGCCTCGGCATCCGTGGATTCCTTGGGGACCATGCCCTTCGGAAAGGCCAGGTGAAGCACCTTGTCAGTGGTGGCGCCGCTGGCAAGCAGGCCCGTCAGGTGATCGATATTGGCCCACTCCACGTTGTCCGGCGCCTTGAAATCCTCCCGCGGAGTCGTGGGTAATGCGGTCTTCATGAATTCCACCCAGATGGGCACGGCCACCTTGCCGCCATCGGCGCCCTTGAAGATGGTCTTCTTGGTATCGAGGCCGACCCACACGCCGCAGGCGATCCGGGTGGAGAATCCGAGGAACCAGGCATCAGTGTGGTCGTTGGTGGTGCCGGTCTTTCCGGCCACTGGCCAGTTCAATTCATTGGTGCGGGAGCCGGTGCCCGCTGTGGCCACGCCTTGCAGACACTGCACCAACTCGAACGCCACGGCAGGGTCGATCAGCGGCTCGCCAGGTGAGCCTTCGAAGGATTCCAATTCGCGGCCATTGCGATCCACGATGCGCTTGATGAAAAAGGGCTGGGGGCATTGGATTCCGCCATTGCCGATGGTGGCGTAGCCGCGGGTCATCTCGCGTAGATTCAGATCAGCCGCACCCAGGGCCAGGCTCGGATAGGGCGGGATCGGGCTCTGGATCCCGGCTTTCCGGGCAAAGGCGATGGCATTCTGGATGCCAATTTCTTCCAAGGTCCGCACCGCCGCCACGTTGCGGCTGTCCCGGATCGCTTCCCAAATGGGGATGGGGCCCCAGAAATCCCGCTCGTAGTTCTTTGGTTCATAGGACTTTGCGCCGCGGGCCGTGGGCCGGGCAGTCGTTATTCCTTCTGGTGAAGTGGTGACGCTGAAATGTTCGGCATCCACAAAGGTCGTGGGAATGTCGTTCACCATGGAGGCCTGGGACTTGCCTTGCTCGAAGGCGGCGCCGTACACGAAGGTTTTCATGCTTGATCCAACCTGGCGCTGGGCCTGCATCGAGCGATTGAACTTGGAGCGGTTGAAATCGTAGCCCCCCACCATGGCCCGGATCTCGCCGTTTTTTGGGTCTATCGCAAGCAGAGCCGCCTCCACTTCGGGTTCCTGATCCAATTCAACCTTGGTCGGCAGGCCATCTTTTTGCTCTTTGATGAGGAACCGCGGATTGGCCCCGCGAAGGAGGATTTTTTCGATCCCCTTGCCAGCCCAAGCGAAAGAGCTCGGCGGCACGTTCAGCTTGGCATTGCCGATGCGCACGGAGGCCGTGCCATCTGTCCATCCCAGGATGATTCCCCGCGCTGCGTCCCCAGCCTCGAAATAGCGGTTCCAGCCGGGCAGTTTGGCGTTGTCCGGGTCGTTGATGATTTGAATCGTGTCCTTGCGGAACCCCCGGCGGCGATCGACGTTCCGCAAGCCCTTGCGGATGGCGTCATTCGCACCCGCCTGCCAAAGCGAGTCGATGGTGGTAGTGACTTCCAGCCCGCCATTCAGAACCGCTTCCCGCCCATACTTTTCATATAAATACTTGCGCACTTCCTCCACCACATAAGGTGCGACCTGTTCTTCCTGCGCGTTCTCGCGCGCCAGCCGGATCGGCCGCTGGACAAGCGTTTCGGCATCGGATTCCTTCAGATAGTGTTCCGCGGCCATGCGGCGGATCACGTGGTCGCGGCGCACTTTCGCCGCGGCCCGCGATTTTGGATCAGGGTTGTAGGGGTTGTACCAATTCGGATTCTGCACGAGCCCGGCGAGCAGCGCGGCCTCCTCAGGAAGCAGCTGGGGCGCGCTTTTCCCGAAGTAGTACTGGGCGGCGGACTCGATGCCGTAGCGTCCTCCGCCGAAATACACCTCGTTGGCGTACATCTCCAGGATCTGCTTTTTCGAATAGGCCTTTTCCAGTTTGGTGGCCAGGATGATCTCTTTCAATTTCCGGTCCAGCTGCTTCTGGCGCTTGGCCGTGACCGTGCGCACCAACTGCATGGTGAGCGTGCTGGCGCCCTCTTTCCGCTTGCCTCCGGATTTTGCGAAATTCCAGGCAGCCCGCACGAAGCCTTTCGGGTCCACGCCGCGGTGTTTAAGGAAATCCGCGTCTTCGGTGGCAATGAGGCCGCCGATGAACGCGCGGGGAATGTCTCCGTAGGGGATCACCACCCGGTGCTCTTCGGCAAAGACGCCGATGATGTCGCCGTTGCGGTCCAGCACCTTGGTGATGGTCTTTGGAACACGGATCGCGAAATAGGTCAGATAGCTGTCTGCTTCACGGGAATAAACAGACCAGAGGACGACGAAGAATATACACCCCCCAACCGTGAGCGCTAGGGAAGCCCATAACAAAAAGCGCACCACCGGGTGCCTTTTCGAACGCAGGATCAGGGGCGCTTGGTTCTTCTGTTTGGGTAGTGTCGGCATCCTATAAGAGTACCGTTATGCTAGAGAATCATGTCCCCCACCGCGGCAATCATCGCCAAAGCCAAATCGCCCCTTCTGCCCAGAACCCTGGCCGAAGTCGCTCCATGCTTTCTTGCCCGGGGCTGGTCCCTGGTGGCAGATGTTTCGCTTGCCGGTCCCTGGTCTGAGGCAGGTCTCGATCCCGCGTCCCTCACAATTGATGAAAACCTGGGTGCAGCCCCTGAACTCGGGCTGGTGCTCGGAGGGGACGGCACGCTGCTTGCCGCCGCAAGGCGCGTGGGCCTGCGCGGAACGAAGCTGTTGGGCATCAATCTCGGATCATTGGGCTTTCTGACATCGCATTCCGCAGATGAAGCGAAACAGGCTGTGGAGGCCTATCTCGCGGGGGAACTGGAAGAAGACCCGCGCATGATGCTGCACGCGGAACTCTGGCGGAACGGCGGGAAAGTGATGGAAGCGGAAATACTGAACGACGCCGTGCTCGCCAAGGGCGCCCTGGCCCGCATCATGGACATGCATCTATCCGTGAACGGCCAGGAAGCCGCGCTCATCAAGGCCGATGGCCTGATCGTCGCCACTCCGACCGGTTCCACGGCCTATTCGCTTTCCGCCGATGGCCCCATCCTGCACCCCGGGCTAGAAGCCCTGGTCATCTCCCCCATCTGCCCCCACAGCCTGACCCTCCGGCCCCTCGTAGTCGATGCAGCCATGCGCGTGGCCGTCACCGTTGGCGATGCCGAAGACGCCCACCTGACCCTGGATGGGCAGATCGGCCAAGCAGTCCAGCAAGGCGACCGCCTGGAGATGTGCCGCAGCGTCCACACCATCACGCTGCTGCAGAGCCCTGACCTGCCCTATTTCCAGCTGCTCCAGCAGAAACTGCATTGGGCGGACCGGTAGGGAGCAAGTCCCGATTCGTGACAGCATCGATTGTTGACTCTTCGACTCTTCGACTTTTAACTCTCGACTTCGTCAGCGCAATTTCAGCGATGCCAGCGCCAACACCGAGCACACCACCGCTGTTATCCAAAGCCGGATGACCACCTTGTTCTCATGCAGGCCGCCCAGCTCCATGTGGTGATGGAAAGGCGCCATGCGGAAAATGCGTTTGCCGTCCCGGAGCTTGAAGCTGCTGATCTGGAGGATCACGCTCACGGCCTCGATGACAAAGAGGCCTCCAGCGATGGAGAGCAGCAATTCCTGCTTGATGATCAGGGCGGTGGTCGCGAGCGCGCCGCCCAGCCCGAGCGCACCCGTATCGCCCATGAAAATTTCCGCGGGATGGGCGTTGAACCACAGGAAGCCGAGACAGGCCCCGGCCATGGCGCTCATGAAGATGCTCAGGTCTGCGCCGCCTGCGACATAAGGCACCACGAGATAGCTTGCGATCTTCACGTTGCCCGCCACATAGGCCAGGATTCCAAAAGTGATCGCCACGATGAGCGTGCCGCCAATGGCCAGGCCGTCGAGCCCATCCGTGAGATTCACGGCGTTGCTCGTGCCCACCATCACGAAGGCGATCCAAGGCAGTAGGAAGTAACCGACGTCCGGCTGGAAATTCTTGAAGAAGGGCACCGACAGTTGGCTGGTGAGCGCGCCACGCAACCCGTAATCGTGGATGAGGAAAGCCACCACCAGCGAGATGGCCGAGAGCCAGGCCATTTTCTGCCAGGAACGAAGTCCTTCGTTCTTCTTCTTCAGCAATTTCTTGGTGTCATCCACGGCCCCTACGGCGCCGAAGCCGATCAGCGACACCAGCGCGACCCAGATGGGAATGCTCTTCAGATCGCACCAAAGCAGCGTCGAGACGGTCGTCACGAACAGGATCAGGATGCCGCCCATGGTCGGGGTCCCCGCCTTGCCATGGTGGTTTTGCGGGCCCTCTTCGCGGATGTGCTGGCCCATGTTCAGCCGGCGCAAGGTGCGGATCACAAAAGGTCCCAGGATCAATGACAGGACAAAGGCGAAGGCCGCCGCCATCGCTGCCCTGAAAGTGATATATCGGAAGACTGAAATACCTGGAATAAGTTCGCGGAAGGGGTACAGAAGCCAGGGCAGCATGAGGTAGGAGGCTCTCGAAATAGGCAAGCAAAGGGGGGAACGATCGGAAAGTCCCATTGTCACCGGAACAGCGCCCGCCGCCCAGATCTGGTGGATCTTTCCTTCTGAACGGGCAATCTGGCCGTACCGTGGATTGAATGACGCCTCCGAAACCTTCTTGCAGAACCAAGGCCCGAAGCCGGCTCGACCTCCTGAGCGCATGGAGGGCGATCGCAATGGCAGGGCTGCTCATGGGGCTTTCGTGGCCGGCTTGGCCTCATGGCTTGGGTGCCGTGCAGGCGGACATCACGTTTCGAAAAGACGGCACCTTCATCATGGATGTGCAGGTGGATCCTGAGCATCTGCCTGCGTCCCTGAACCCTTTCGCGGGTCTCCCCCCAGTGGCGACAGAGCAGGAGATGGCGCGCCACAGGCTTGCCTTTCAAACAGATTTCCTGGCGCAACTCGCACTTTCCTTCGATGGAAAGAATTCCACCTTCCACCTGGAGCCGCTGCCGTCACCCGGCTCCACGGATCCAGCCGCCGCCTGGCGCTTCGCCTTCCGGCTCACGGGCTCTGTCCCCGGTGGTGCGCGGCGGTTCACCTGGAGCCATCCCTTTGCCATGGGCCAGTACCTGCTTCGCATCCAGAACGAAGGCGATCCAGAAGCCCGCGCCATCTGGGTGGAAGGGGGCCGCAGCAGCCAGCCTTTCGACCTTGGCGCGCCGGGCCTTCCTCAAACGCGGCCGGGCCGCATCTGGCTTTACCTCAGTCTGGGTTTCACGCACATCCTGCCCAACGGCGCGGACCATATCCTGTTCGTCCTGGGCCTCTTCTTCCTGAGCCTGCGGGTAAAGCCCTTGCTGCTGCAGGTGACTAGTTTCACGGTGGCCCATTCGCTGACACTCGCGCTTTCCCTCTTCGGCGTCCTGAGCCTGTCACCACGCATCGTGGAGCCGCTCATCGCCCTCAGCATCGTCTATGTGGCTGTTGAGAATCTGCTCACGGACCGGGTCCGGCCTTGGAGAGTGGCCGTTGTATTCAGCTTCGGGTTGTTGCACGGCCTGGGCTTCGCGGGCGCTCTGCATGATCTGCATATTCCAAAATCCGACTTCCTTGGCGCCCTCGTCTCCTTCAATGCCGGCGTGGAGTTCGGCCAGCTCGCGGTGATCCTGCTTGCCTTCCTGGTCTTCGGGTGGGCCTTCGGGAAGAAAACCTGGTACCGCGCGCGCATCAGCATTCCGGCTTCGGCGCTCATCGGGCTGGTGGGGATCTTCTGGACCATCCAGAGGCTGTGTTTCTTTTAAATAAAACCCGCCTTGGTCACTCCGCGCCTTTGTGGTCCAGGAGCCAGGCCACGGCCTGTTCCGAAGTCCAATAGCGGCTGCCTTTGACCAGGATGCGCGAACCATCTGGAATGGCGCCCAGACCCGCGGGGTCATCGCGCAGGGAGTCGAAGTCGGGGAATGGGCATGCGCCTGCCCCGAATCCTCCGGCCATGGCAGATGCGAAATCACCGTAGATCCAGACGCGCTCGAACCCCAAGGCATGCAGGCCCTCGCCGACCTCGCGGTGGATGCGTTCGGCGTTCTGCCCCAATTCCCGGATGCAGCCCAGCACGGCCATGGGTTCGCCGCCTTTCAGCTCCAGCAAGGATTCCGCACAGGCCAGAATGGAATCGCTGCTGGCGTTATAGCTCTCATCCAGAAGCCAACCCCCGCCAGCCATCGGGTGGAGGCGACCGCGGCCAGCCTCGGGTTCCACGCTGCCCAATCCTGAGGCCACTTCATCCCTGTCAAAACCCGCCAGCAGCGCGACTGCCGCCGCCAATGAAGCGTTCCGGACTTGGTGGGCTCCGCGAAGTTTCAGTTCGATGGGCAGGTCGTATTCAGGTGCGCGGAAATTGAACCGCACCCCGCGCGGACCCATGGATTCGATGTCCTTCCATCCGAAATCTTCTTCGTCCCCTACGGGCACGGCCAACCCGTGCGCAGCCCATGGCTGCTCGGAGATCCAGCGGCACCAAGGGTCCGTGGCCAGGTAGGCCCAAGCGCCGCCTCCGCGAAGGCCCGCGATGAGTTCGCCTTTCGCGCGGGCGATGCCCTGCTGTCCGTCAGGGAAATTCTCCATGTGGGAAGTTCCCACGAGCGTGATCACGCCGAAATCCGGCGGCGCGATTTCAGTCAGGCGTCGGATCTCGCCCGCGGTGCTCATACCCATCTCCAGCACCGCTGCGGGTTCGCCAACCGGCATGATGGCCAGGGCTTGCGGCATCCCCAGGGTGTTATTGCGGTTCCCTGGCGTCTTCCATCCGCCGGTGGCGGCCGCAAGCAGATCTTTGGTGCTGGTCTTGCCCACGCTTCCTGTGACGCCAAACACGGCGTGCGGGCGCACGGCCTTCAGGCGCGCCTGGCCCCATGACTGCAGAGCTGCCAATGTGTCCGGCACGATGAGTTGCGGGACTGGAAGATTCAGGAAATGATCCACCAGCAAGCACGCCGCGCCCTGTTCCACGGCCCTGGCAGCGAAGCTGTGTCCATCCCTGCCAGCCCGCAGCGCAACGAAACATTCACCGGGTTGGAGGGTGCGGGTATCTAGGGAAAGGGCAGAAGGGAAAAAGGATCCGTCACCCCGCAACTCAGCCTGGATGAGTGAAGCCACTTGGTGAAGGTCGAACAACATAGGGTTCACATGCTCGGATGGTCTGGCCCGGCCAGATGATTGAGGATATAGCCTATCCGGGGATGCCATGTCCCCAGGGAACGCGATTTGATGATAGTCCAACTGGCCGGGAAGATATCCCAGGCGGGGGCTACTTGATTTTGGGCGGCGCCTTCAAGGCTGTGATTTCAGCGATGGCCGCCCGGGCCTGGGCTGCCTGGGGAGTCGCGGGATCAAGTGCGATGATGCGGTTCCAGGCCTTGATGGCCTTATCGTTCTGCTTCAGGTCCTGGGAATAGACGACGCCCAGGTTGAAGAGGCTCTGGGTGTGTTTTGGATCGAGTTTGGAGGATTTCTCGAAGTTGGCGATGGCTTTGTCGAAGGCCATCAATTGCCTGTACATGACGCCTTGATCAGTCAGGATATCTGCGTTGTCCGGTTCCAGCTCCAGGGCCTTGGCATAGGCATCCACGGACTTCTGGGGCTGGTGCGTATCGAAATAATCATTGCCCAACTGCTTCCAGGCATTAAGGTTTTTGGGGTCCCGGGCTACGATCTGCAGATTGCTGAAGATGCGCGATTCGGCTTCCATCGTGTTGGGCATCGCACCGGGCATCGCGTTGGGCATCACACCTGCGTTCGGGGCCATCCCGGCAGGCGCGGCACCGGGCGAAGGCATGGGAACCGCTGCGGCGATGGTCGCCGGCTGCTGGCTGGAAGAGCGGCTGGCGCCGGAGAAATAGCCAATGATGAATCCGGCGAGTAGACCGATCACAAGGCCGATGACAATGTTCTTGTTCATGGATCAAGCTCCTTCCCGGAAGGGCATCGCGGGGTAAGAAAAGTCTTGCACGGAACGGACTTCAAAGCTGTGACCGCCGTCTCATAGGGGAGTGGCCGGGCTTGGAGGCACCGGCTCAAAAGCATCCGTCCCGATATCACCCGGCGAATTGCACTGCATAGATGGGGGGCAGATTCATCGAGACGGTCTTCCAAGAATCTCCACCATCCTCCGTGACCCATAACGACCCGGTTGTGGAGCCGAAGGCCAGGCGTAATCCGCTCCGGTCGATGTCCAGGGCGTGCCGGTAAACCAGGTCGTAGGCGTGCGTTTGAGGCAGTCCGTTCCTCAGCGTCTCGAAACTGCGTCCACCATCCCGGGTCCGCGTCACCACCACGGCCCCGCAGACGGGCACGCGCCTTTCATCCTTGATGGCAGGCACAAACCAGGCGATTTCCGGATCTTCTGGATGCACCGCCACCGCGAAACCGAAGACTGAAGGAGAAACTTCCGTGATCTCTTCCCATTGTTGACATCCGTTGGTGGTCCGGAAAATTCCGTTGTGATGCTGCGCCCAGAAAACCTCCGGGCTCGATGGACACTGCGCCACGCGGTGGGGATCTTGGATGACTGGGTCATAAGCCTGGTCAGGGGGCATGTATTCGGCGCGCATGCCGTCAGCCCTGCAGGCCCAGGAAATTCCACAGTCGGCGGTTTGCCAAACGCCGCCGCAGGAGACTCCGATCGTGACTTTGTTCCCGTCCCGTGGATCCACGCAGATGGAATGGATGCCTGGATAATCCGCGCCACCGCCATTCCAGAGCCTGCGCTTGGGGTCATCCCACAAAGACCGCACCAGCGTCCAGGTCGAACCGTTGTCTTCGGAGTAGAAAAGCCCCCCAGGCATGGTCCCGCACCAAAGCAAGCCTGGTTGCGTGGCGAGACCCGCCTCCAGGGACCAGATGAGCTTGAGTTTCCAAGGCACCACCCGGCCCATGGAATCAATTTCTTCCAGGCCTTCTGGAGGATTGGGGTACACCGGAACGCCGACCTCCTCCCAGTTGGCACCGCTGTCTTTCGAGCGATGCAGCTTGACGCCGAAATGGCCATGGTCCAGCGCGGCGAACCAGGTGTTGCTCCGCGCATCGGCGAGCGCCAAGGTCACGTTGTCGCCCAGGAAGGAAACGCCGCCGATTTCCCACGTTCCGGCCATCGTCCGGCGGACGGTGAAAAGGCCTTTGCGGGTGGAAACAAGCAAGGTGCTGGACACGGTCAGCCTCCGGAAAGGGCTTGCATGATGAAGACTTCAGAATTTTCATTCACCGCATCGCTCAACCCATGACGGTCCGAGATGGCTTGGCCATCCACGAAGACCACCATGTGCGCCCGCATCTCCCCGTGCTCATCCAGGACATAACCGCGGCAGCCGGGGTAGAGCGCGAAAGCCGCATCGAGCGCCTCACGCGTTGTTCGGCCGTCAACCATGCAAGGCGGGCATGAGATGTGGCGCTGGAGATTGCCAGTGAAAACGACGCGCGGCATTGAGTGACCTCTGAAATCCTGAATATTGATTGAGAAGACGTCGCAGAATGTGTCGCGCCTGCCTAGTCCCTGTCAATCAATTCCCCAGGTCCTTCACCACCTGCTCTCCCCCAAGCTGCCCCATCTGCCCCAGGATCCAGGCCTGGCGTCCACGAACATAGGCGCTGGGCGCATCCACGCGGTACTTGTGGGGGTTCGGCAGCACTGCCGCCAACAGTGCCGCCTCGCTGGGGCGCAGCCTGCTGCTCCGTTTGTGGAAGTAGGTGGTCGATGCCGCCTCCACGCCGTACACGCCATCGCCGAATTCAACGATATTCAAATAGACTTCCAAAATCCGCCGCTTGGACCACCCAAGCTCGATCAGCATCGTGAAGTAGGCTTCCACTCCCTTGCGCAGCCAGGAGCGCGACTCCCAGCAGAATTGGTTCTTGGCGGTCTGCTGGGACACCGTGGAGGCGCCGCGCTTACGCTTGCTGTGCTCGTTGTGGGCGTAGGCTTTTTCGATGGCCTTCCAATCAAAACCGAAATGTTCAGCGAAGTTCTGATCCTCCGCGGCGATGACCGCCACGCCCATGGAAGGCGACATGTCGTCCAGTGAAACCCATGTGTGGCGGGAGGTGTAGGGTTCCTGGCTGAACCAGGAAGCTACGCGCCGCTCCACCATCAGCACCGAAAAAGGCGGGTGGACGAAGCGCAGCATCAGGACCAGCAGCACGCTTCCAGCCAGGAATCCCAGCACAGCGATGACTAACCACCGCGCAGCCCGCCGCCACCATGTTTTCTGTTTCGATGCCACCTCAACCCCGTTAGCGTATGTGGTCAGAAATAGTCGGATTTTATGGAAATCCGTGTGAAGCGGGATTTTTCCCCTGGGCTCACACTGGGGTTCTGAAAGGACGCACCGTTCAACGCGGGGGAATTTTTCGATAAGCTTCGAGACCACCACCGATGTCGGCGATCACTTCGTTGACGGTCGTGCGCCCGGTCATCTGGTGCAGCTTGTGGCGGAAGCTCACAGGGCCGATGTGGCCGGCGCTGAAGTCCTTCATCAATTCCTGAACGCGTTGCCAGTGGTTCCGGCAGAGCGTGAGGTTCTGCGCGTCGGCGCCTTGGGCGCGGCCCAGGCCCTGGTTCACCAAGGTGAGCACCTTGTCCAGATCCTTGGCGGAACCCCGCACTGCCTCGTGCATGCCCTCAACAGGGGAAAGTCCCATGCGGCGTTGGGACTCGGAGTTGGTGAACTCCCAACCCTTGTGTTCCGTCACATCCCCGGCTTGGCGTGCCCAGGCCTTCTTGAGGCCGGCCACGCTGTCGAGGTTGCGGAGGTCCAGCCATCCGCCGAATTCCTGGCTTCCAACCTTGGGATGAAGATAGCTGGAGGGGTCCGCCACACCGGGGCGGGCGGCGCCCACATCCTTGTAGGCCTCCGGATGGACCGAAGTGATCACGTTCTCCCAAGCATGGTCCGCATCGATCCCTGCTGCCTCCCGGGCGGCGCGCCGGTATGCCTGGCTGGCGGCGTCCTGGTACTCGGAGACTGTTGCGGGGCGCCCATTGCGGGTGAGCCACCGGTTGCGCACCAGCTTGCCGTCAAGCCCCTTCACCCAGGCAGCCTGCTCCACGAGGGCCAGGTCATAGTCCATCCCGGCGGTGCCGGTGCTGTTGGCATTGCGCACAGCCTTGAGCTGCTGGGGATTGAATCCCAGCTCCTTGGTCATGATCTCCTCGAAGCGGCGCTGGATCCGGAGGTGCGTGGTCTCGCTGTGCAGCTCGAAGAGGTGGCGGGTCTGCTGGTTGGACTTCCCCGATTTCAGGAGGAAGAACTTGGCGTGGGGATCCTCCAGTATCCCGTTCGCAGCGCCGTTGACCTTGTCCTGCAGGCGCTTTAGGGTGGCTGCGTCCCGTCCGGCCTGGGCGCTGGCCTTCAGCTCGTTCTGGGCGGCCTCGAAGGCCCCGACGCGCTCCCGGCCGCGGGCGGCCGACTCGCGAAAGGCCCGGCTCTGGACGTAGTCCTGGATATTCAGGGAAAGGCTGCCCTGGGCTTTCGGTGCGCTGAAGCGGTAGTTGTACTTGTCCGCCGCCGCCGTGGTGAGCTGGGTGGTCTTTCCCATGAGCCAGCCAATGGCCAGGCCCTGGGCAACGCCCGATGCGGTACCGGAGACGGTGCCCGTCTCCTGGTAGGCGGCCACACCCTGCGCCGCCACGGCAGCGAGAGGACGGGCCCAGGAGACGGTCTCCTTGAGAGCCTCCGAAGGGCCACCCTCGATGTAGCCCGTGCCGCCCGCATAAAGGGCAGATCCGGCCCGAGCCATCCAAGCGGGGGCGGCCAGTGCCACACCGACTTCTCCCAGCATCGTGCCCACCACGACGGTCGCGATCGTGCGGATGGTCGTGGCGTAGTGGGCGTATTCCTCCATCGCGATGGCGCGTTCCTCGTGCCTGGCGGACTCGCCCTCCCAGTAGCCGAGCACCTTGTTTCCGAGGGCCTCGGCCACCTGCCGGGATTTGCCGAGATCCCCCCTGGCGGCGGCACCGGATTCAATGATCTGCCGCTGGACGAAGGCCTTCAGCCCGGTGGCCTCGGCGGGGTTCAGGTCCGCGAGGCGGTTCAGAGCCTGGGCCATGCGGAGCGCGGTGGCCTGGTTGCGCTGCAGCTCCGCCATGCGATTGACCTCTTCCTTCATCTGCAGGACCAGAAGCCGGCTGGATCGCTCATCCCACTCCGTCCGGGTGAAGACGGGCTGACCGGTCTTGATGCTCTCGATGAGATCCCGGTCCCGCTGGATGGAGGTCCGGGCCGCCAGCATCTGTTCGGCGATGCGCTCCCGCCGCTCCTCGTCCTTTTCCACGTCGTACTCGACCTTCAAGGCCTGAAGCGAGCCCTCGGTGAAGCGGATCTCCGACTGGATCTCCTCGATGCGTCCCTCGGCGGGGTATTCATCCACGACTTCCACCTCCTCGGGGGGTTGAGGTGGTGCAGCACCTTCGAGCGGGGCTTCGTACCGGTAGGTGAAGCTGGCGTCCCCGGTGGTCCCGCTGGCTTTCACGATGATGTCGAAGCGGGTGAAGCCGCTCCGGGGGCTCGGAAAGGCGAGCATGTACGGTTTGGGGTTGGGCCCCCAGGTTGGATTCCACCCGTAGCCGGGGATGTTCCCGGGCGCGCCGGAGACTTCGATCTCGAAGTTGACGTTCTTCATGAGCATGCGCTCGCCGTCGGCGCTGAAGGAAGCGCGGAGCCCCGGGGACCAGGTGGCTCCGGCTTTCACTGTCCCAGGAGGCGGTGTCCATTCGAGGCGCGAGTCGGTGGGCAGGCTCTTCTTGACCACGCGGAATTCCCCCAGCTCATGGATGGCCGTGGCGACCACGCTGCCATCCGAGGCGTTGAAGCTGCCGCTGGCCACGCGGCGGGCGATGCCCCTCGTGTCGTCCATCTGGCTGCTGATCCACTCAGGACCGATCTGTACGGTCATCCTGGACTGCTTCTCGACCTTCACGAGGTTCCACACCGCCTTCGGTACGCCCTGGCCGGCGGAGCTGACCACCGCGGCGGCGCTGGAGGGCTGCTGCGCGGCCTTCTTCAGGCGCATGGCCTGCTTCACGGCTTCCTTGTGGGCCTTCCGGGCCGCCTCCCGCGCTTTCTTCGGGTCTGGCGGAGCCTTGAGCCGCTGGACATCCTGGGCCACCTTCTGGAGCCGGGTATGAAGACCCTTCACGATCCGGGCCTGGCCCGTGGCTACGGCCAGCGCCTCTTGGGCGGCGGTCTCGGAGCCGTAGCCCGCGGCCATGACCGCTTCGTTCCATGCGGCTTCCATGTCCTGGGCCGCCTGTCCAACGGCGCTGCGAAGATTCAGGGATTCCTGCAGCTTCGGGTTCAGCTCCCGGAAGTAGGCTTCGGCCTCCGGAGTCAGGAACTGGAGATGCTCGGCGTAGCCAGATTCCAGCGCCTTGTTCTCCATGGGCGACAAGGGGCCCATCAACGCACGGAGGGCTTCCAGGGCCACGGCGGGCTGACCCGCGAGAGCCGTGTTTCCGAACAATGCAGGATCCACGCGGGGTGGCATGGAAATGGAATCCGCGGACAGGGGCGGCAGCGTGGGAGGCACCCCTGCGATCGGTGCAGCAGCAGCCGCCGCGGAGCCCCTGAGATTGGCCGCCGCCAGACTGTGGCCTGGCTGGGCCTTGAGGGCCGCCTCGAAGTCCCCCTGGGCCTCGGCATCATGCCCTTGGGCCCGTCGGGATACGCCCCGGAGGTTTAGCGCATCGGCAACCCGGTGCCCGCCTTGGATGCAGTGATCGAAGTCCGCGATGGCTCCGCCATGATCCCCCTTGTTCTGGCGGGCGAGGCCCCGGCCGAAGAATCCAGGCCAGTATTGCGGGTTGAGTTGCATGGACTTGCCGAGATCCGACTCCATAGCGGTCCAGTCCTTCCGGAGGTCATGAACCATGGCGCGCCGATGGAAGTATTCGGGGCGGTTCGGAACCAACTCTATGGCCCGGTTTGCATCGGCCTGGGCACCAGGCAAGTCCCCCATGAGGAGCTTCAGTCCCGAGCGGGCGTCATAGCCCTGGTGATAGGTGGGATTGATTTCCAGGGCCCGGTTCATGTCTGAGAGGGCACCGGAAAGGTCCTTGAGGGTCTGCTTGACGGTCCCTCGCCCATTCCAGGCCCGGTGGTTATGGGCGTCCAGGGCCAGAGCCCGGTCGTAGCAGGACAGCGCCGCGTCGGGGCTTCCCGAAATCCGCCTCGCGAGCCCCAGATAGCGCCAGGCCTCGCTGGACTCGGGATAGCGACGCACAGCATCCTCGGCAAGAAGAAGAGCCTCCTGGGACTGTTTCCGGTCCACTGCGGCCTGGATGGAATCAAAAAGGGCGCTGGAGTCCTGGGCCACGAGACCGAGGGCCAGGAGGCATAACTGGGGGCTGCGGAGAAAAGCCGGTAATCGCATGGGACACCAGAGCGGGGCGAGTCGCGGGCGGAGAGCATGGCAAATGCACGAGGGTCGCGGCAATTGGCCCCGTATTCGTCCACTGTACCCAGGGCCGGCAACCGCAACAGATTAAAATAGCCGTCCCACCAAAGACGCTAGTGCTGTTTCCACCCGCAGGATCCGAGGGCCCAGTTTTACGGGCTGAAGCCCAATGGCGATGAGGCTTTTCAGCTCGGCATCCATCCATCCGCCTTCGGGGCCGATGGCAAGGGTCGTTGACCTGAAAACGCTCCGGGGACAGGGTTCCACAGCTCCGGGGTGGGCGACCAGCGGCAGCGTGTCCTTCATCAAAATGGGCAATTCATCTTCCACGAAGGCCCTGAAAAACCTCGCCAGGCGCAGCTCGGGAAGAACCGTGTCCTTGGCCTGCTCCAGCCCGAGCACTCGCTGCGCCATCAGGTTTTCATCGCTCAGCCGGGGGCTATTCCAATAACTTTTCTCGACTTTCCAGGCATTGAGCAGCACGATGCGCGCCACGCCAAGGCTTGTCGCTGCCGCAAGCGCGCGGTTCAGCACCTTGGGCCGCGGCAGAGCGAGAATCAATGCTAGCGGCAGTTTCGGAGGAGGATCCTGATTCAGCTCCACCTCCATTTCCAGCGCTATATGGTCCAGGCGCGTGACGGTGCCGCGGCCCATCCTGCCATTCAGGACTCCGACGGCGAGCGAATCGCCTAGGGCAGCACGGTGGATTTCAGTCATGTGGGCGAGACGGCGGCCTTCCAGCCGGACCCGTTCGGGCGCCAAAAAATCCTCTGGGAACAGCAATACAAGATTCATGGCTCCGTCAAGTCCTTCACCAGGATGCGATCCACATCCACCTGGCTCCCAACCCTGAAATGGTGGAACCCGACCTCCACGAAACCATTGCGGGCATAGAACGCCAGAGCCCTGGGGTTTCGCTCCCAGACGCCAAGCCAGAGCGTGCGGGCGTCCTGCTCCTTCGCCACCTTGAAGCAGGCTTCCAGCAGGGCGGGTCCAACGCCCTTCCCAACCGCCTTCTGCAGGACATAGATCCGCACGAGCTCGATAGGATCGGCTCCGTGAACGCAGGGTTCCGGCGGACCTCGGCGCACCATCGAGTAACCAAGATATTCGCCTTCCACCTCCGCGAACAGGAATGTGCAGGCTGGATCGGCTAATTCCCGGCCTAGTTTTTCCGGGTCGAAGGCCTCTTCGAGAAAGGCCTTGAAATCGTCTGCAGTGTAGAAAGCTTCGAAGGCCTCGCGGAAGGTGCGTGCGCTGAGATCAGCGAGCAGAGCCAGATCCTGTGACGCGCCCCTGCGGATCAGCACGGCCGGCATCACTTTCCGAGCATGCTGCGCAAGGTTTTTCCATCTTCATAGACCAGATCATCCACTCGCCATCCCTCCGAGGTGTTGCGCAACTTCACCGCAACCGTCTTTCGGCGGCCGTTCCCGGTGAAGGTTACCGGGATGCGTGTCAGCTCTCCTCTGATTTCGGCTATCCCGACCAAGAACCGCCTGGGGTATTCCTGGCTGTTCGTGAATGGATCCCCATCGATGTTTGGCACCTCATCAGGATTCCCAGGTTTGTCCAGCTCCGCGTTGAGCAGTTTCAGAAACTCCGGGGTGAGCCATTTTGCCTTGTGGGCAACCGAGACCTTAGTGAACCCCATCTCATGCTTGAAGTGATCCGCGAAAAGGGCACGGACGATCTCCCCAGGCACGCTCGGTCCATGAGCACCAATCTTGGGAGCAGGTGCCTGAACGGCCATCGAAGCGATGAGAAGAGGGAGCATGTGCAGAATCATGAAGAGATTTTAGCGACCGTAACGAATTGACCAGCACTTTTCTGGTCAATTCGTTACGGTCGCTTATGTCGGCCGCAGGCCGACGTAGCGACCGTGGATCTCAACGGGCTTTCTTCTTCCTGGGTTTCGAAGCAGCCACCTTCAGGGCGCTGGCCATCCACGGCGCCAATTCCTCCGGGTCTTCCAGCGCTTCACCTGGCACCTCGTAATAGTTCATGGCCCGTTCATCGCCGAAGGGGTGGAAAGCGCCCATTCCCTTGGCTTCGTAGTCGCCACGGTTGCTGTCGTCCACCTTGAAGTACAGCCGATCGTCATCCAGCAGGGCGAAGAAGAACCCACCAGAATAGATACCCACGCCGCCGAACATGGATTTAGCAGCCACCGGCGCCACAGCGCCCAATTGTTCCAGCACGAATTCACGGTAGGACGCGCTCACAGCCATGTTCATTCCTTGTAGGATTCCAGCATCAAACCACCCAAGGCCCAACCACGCAAGGGACCTGGGTACACTTGACTGGATGAGGCCTATTCGATCCCGATCCTTTCTGCTCCAGGCTCTGCTTTTTGGAGTGCATGAGCCGTGGTGAAAGCGAAGTCCGGAAGCAAAGCCCCCGCCAGCAGCGGGCCGATTTCCATCCAGCTTCTATCCGAAGCCCGGGTACTGGAACTGCACCGTGCCTTGGTGGCGTTTTCCTCAGGCACCGAATCGCCGGTGAAGGATTTGGGGCTCCGTGATGAGTTCCTGCTGGAAGCCGCTGTCTCCCGCCAATTCCAAAGCACCGGCCTGCTGTTGGAAGGCTCTGACCCCAGAGAAAAAACCGCCACGCTGCTTCAAGGCCTGGTCGATGAACTCCCCTTCTACGACGGCAATGCCCAAACCACCCTGCTCACCATGTTGATGCATTTGGACCTGAACGGATTTGGGCTCAACCAGGTATCCCACGATGATTTGTATCGGCTGATTTCAGCCCTCATCTCCCATGAAACGAATAATCTACCCTTGAAGGGGGCCAAGGCGGCCAGCCGTAAGGCCGGCGTGAAGGCCACCCAGGAGGACGAGCTATCCCGCATCTTCCAGTGGCTGATGGCCAATACCAGGTGGTCCGATCGTCGTGAATATCCCCTTCCATTATCCGAACTGAAACGCCTGTTGAACAACCAGGACGCGGATCTTAGCGATCCATCGGCTGGACAGATCGAAGTGCTCAAGGCGGAAGCGCAAACCGAAAAGCGATTCCTCGGGTTGGGCTCCAAAAGCGTTTCCCGCATGATTCCAGTGATGAAATTCGCTGATCCTGGCGAGGGTGGCCTGGTATCCGCCAATATTCTCCGCGACGCGCAGAAAGCGCTCGGGTCATCCGGTCAGGACGACAGGCCCTTGTACGATTGGCCCGCCAAGGTTCAATCGTTCCTCCGGCAATACCAGACCCTGTGGCCGAGGATGGCGAAATTTTAGGGGCCGTTATGGTTTGGCCAGTGCTCTCCTGGCCAAACCGTTACGGCCCCTTATGTCGGCCGCAGGCCGACGCGATGGATGATGCTCCAAGAAAAGTCGAAGGCAGAAATACTCACTCCTGCGATGGCCAGTGCTCTCCTGGCCAAACCGTTACGGCCCCTTATGTCGGCCGCTGGCCGACGAAGGTTTTTGACCCTGTCCGGGCCATACAAGATTTTCGATCCACGATTTTCGATTTTCGATTCAAGCGCGATGCGAGACGGGACTCCCCAATCGAAAATCGGCAATCGACAATCGGCAATCGAACATGGGAGCCTTGCTTCTGGCTGCGTCAATTTGGGATTGTGAGTGTTCTGAAAGTTCAATTCTCCCCGGGGTCCCCATGTCCATCGAAGTCGCCCTTTCCTATCTTTCATCGCCTGACCTCGAGGCCGATCTGCGGGAGGAATTGCAGTCCCTCATGGCCAGCGCCGCGTCTGGAGATGAAGCGGCTTCGGAAGAGCTGGCGGATCGTTTTTCAGAGCCCTTGGCCTTCGGCACCGGTGGTTTGAGGGGCATCATGGGCGCCGGACTGAAGCGCATGAACAAGCCCAATGTGCGCCGCACGACCATGGCCCTCGCCACGGTGGCCAAGCGCCACGCGCCCGGCAAGCAGGTGGCCCTGGTGGGATTCGACACGAGGCACAATTCCGCGGCCTTCGCCCGTGAGGCCGCACGCGTGTTGGCAGCTGAAGGTTTCCACGTGTTCCTTGGCGACCGCCCGCTACCCACGCCATTTCTCTGCTATGCCATGCGGAAATTAGGCGCGGCCTGCGGTGTGATCATCACGGCTTCCCACAACCCCAAGGCCTACAACGGCTACAAAGCCTACGATGACCGCGGAGCGCAGGTGCTTGCCCCCTGGGACGCCGAGATCGAAGCCAACGCCGCGGTCCTTCCCTTGGTGCCGGAATCGCCCGCTGCCTCGACGGATCTAGACATCCGGTCCATCCCCAAGGAAATCGAGGAAGGTTACCTTGCCCTGGGCTTGGCCTTGCGCCAAAAACCCGCCCAGTTTGTGAATCCCAAGCTGCTGTACACATCCTTCCACGGCACGGGTAGTGCCTTCGTCCCGGAGCTGTTTCGCCGCGCCCACATCCCATTGGACATCTGCGAATCTCAGAGCGTGCAGGATGGTGATTTTCCCACGGCGCCACGTCCCAATCCCGAAGAAATAGCCGCCTATGCCGCGCCACTGGCGGATGCGCAAAGCCTTGGCAGCGATGCCATCCTGGCGAACGATCCTGACGCCGACCGCATCGGTGTCGTCGCGAAACGGACTGGCATCTGGGAGTTGATGAGCGGCAATGATCTTGCGGCCCTGACGCTTGATTATTTGTGCAGCAACAGGGGCCTCAGCGGCGTTTGCGTCAGCACCGTCGTGACTTCTGACTTCATGGCGGAAGTGGCGCGCCATCACGGCCTTCAGGTGATGTGGACTCTCACGGGGTTCAAGAATATCGCCGCCTGCATGGATCGCCTGATCGAGGTCGGCGAGACCTACGCCTTCGGCGCCGAAGAAAGTTTCGGGATGCTGTTGAGCGATGAATTGCGCGACAAGGACGGCGTCTTGGCCGCGCTTGTGGTCGGTGAAATGATCGGCCATTACAAGGCAAAAAGCATGGGATTGTTCGAAGCCGTGGATGCCTTGCAGAAACGGATCGGCACCTTCCACAATCGATTGGTCAATCTTGAAGACCCTCGCCCAGGAGGCGCCCAGCGTTTCGGCGAAGCCATGGCACGCATCCGTTCAGCGGGCCTCGCGCAGCTTGGCGGCGAAAAGGTCGTGGCCTGGGAGGACTTCCAGAGCGGACTTTTGCATGGACCGGATGGTGAAGTGACCCCCATCCTGGATCGCCCCGATCGAAAGGATATCGCCCAGGAAATCCCCCGCAGCAATGCGCTGAAATTCCGGCTGGAAAGTGGGGCCCTCGCGGCCTTCCGCCCCAGCGGCACCGAACCCAAACTCAAGATCTACCTGCAAAGCCGAACGGATACAGTGCTGCTCGACAGGCTCGAAGCCGAAGGAAGAGCGTTGCTCGGGTTATAGCCTCACGGCGTAGTGACCATCTGCCTCGAGGCTGAATACGAATTGGCCGATTGGGTTGACGCCAGACCCACCACGCGGAAACCCCCGTGCTGCTGGCTTGGCGCTTGAACCTTCATCAACCCCGCACCAGCACCCAAACGGGAGAACATCACCGCCGAGGTCTTTTCAATCCCGACGGCGCTCAGGGAACCGCCACCGATGGATCCGAATTGCCCATGATCCACGTTCACCGGTCTACCCCCACGGAAACCCCAGCGGTCATCCCACCCGGCGAAGCCCGTGAAATCGGGAATCTGCACAGTGTGGACACCTGTTCCCAGCCAGCCTTCACTGAAAAGAAGATACCAGTAGACCTGTTCCTGATTCACGCTTTGGAGCAAGGAAAACTGCTGCAACCTGGGCAAGGGGCTCACCGATGACCAACTCAGCCCAGGACGCCGATAGGGGCCTGGAAGCCAGTCGATCTGGAAGGGCGCCACAGGGGTGGGGAAGCTGATGGACAATGGGCCTGGCACCCCCTGTCCCCCACCGTAAACGACCTCCGAATGGTTCAGGCCAAGGGCTCCGAACCCATACCCATAGCTGTCGCCGGATTCACTGTGCGCGGGTGGAAAGGTCGCATAGGACGACGGAGCCGTGCCATCTCCCAACCCGAAATACTGCCCGCCCGATGTGAAATAACGCACTATGCCTTGAACCGTTTCATCGCTTCCCACGGAGCCGTAGCTGATGGGCTGCGGCGGCCCCGGGTCAAATCCCTCAGTGGCGAAATCGACATCCCGCATGGCATTGCCCTCCGCATTCCGTCCGCGGTCCAGAAAGAAGCGTGTTGGGAGATGAGAATCGGAATTGGAAAAGGTCCAGCCCGCCAGATCCCCCTTTCCCTTCAGCACCCGGGCCAGGTAGGAACTGGTGCCGGACTGGAACGACAATTCCGCAGCATTGGTCACAAGGTAGCCGGAGGCGGCGCCCTGGCCCTGGATGCGGCCTCCCAATGTATAGATCACGGGGTCAGGCCCGGGTGGCGGATCACAAATGAAGTAGACGCCGAGGGAATTCGATTCCGACAGAGTCTGGAAAATATAATTCATCTGGAAAGAGTGGAAGGAGCCGATGGTGCAGTTGTACCCATAGGCCACTCCATAGCGTCCCGCCGGGTCGGTCACCGCTGCGATGTAGGCCCCTTCATTTCCGCCCAGCGCTCTCCAGGGCGCATCGCCGTCTTTGAAGGCCATGAAGGAAAGGTTGGTCGGGATGTAATTCACATAGGTTGAGACAGGAAAGAGCTGGGCGGCCGGGACGCTGACTTTGAACTTCAGATCCGCTTGTTCAAAATCCCCTACCGCGTGGAGCGTGAAGCTGTGTTCTCCAGCGGTGGCCAACAGCGGCACCCGGATGGAAACTGTCGCCAGCACGGGACTGGCGCCGATTGTGACGGTGGAAGGTGAAACGGAGGGCATCATGTCCGAGTCCTGGGCATCCACGGAGAGGCTGGCTGCGCCTGTATAACCATCAATGCCGCGGATCGTCGCCTTGAAAATGCCCGTTGTGTCCGGTGCTACAGAGAGAGTCGCATGATCAAGACTGAGTTCAACCCCAGGCACAGGCAGTGGCATGGAGGTTCGTTGGCCTGCACAGCCCATGGCCATTGCCAGAGCCAAGCCTGTCGAGAAAAGATGGAACCGATCCAAGAATTTTTTCATGGCTCACCTGCCCTCAAAACTTGGCCCGACAATTCCAGCGATTCGCTGCTTGCGCAGGAGCAAGGTGCGGAACCGTTCCTGGGCATCCAGCAGCGCAATGAGGCGGGCGTGCTCATCGCCCATGGCTTTCGGGTCTCCTAATCGATCGACTTCCTTGCGGGCCATGGCCAGCGCCGCGTTCACCCGAAAAACACGCACCTCCCGGCGCGCGCCCTTCCCCTCCTGCATCTCCCGCGCATTATTTTCGGTCCACAGGGGCTCATAACTCACGTTTCGGAGTTTCACATTTTCGTGACCGCTCAAATCCAATTCCTTTGTGAAAGTAACGCGGAGAGCAGCGCCATCTCGATTATCACCGCCCGCGACAGGAAAGAGATCGGCGCGGTAGAAGCGATCCTGATTGGCGATGAAATTGCCCAGCGAGTAGGCCACGATGGCCTTGCGCCCCCCGGCTTCAAGCTGTTCAATTGGTTGGAG
>JANYJQ010000123.1 GCA_025358435.1 Holophagaceae bacterium | reverse complement strand
CAGCTACCTGCCGGGCGGCATGACGGGCATCGGCAACACCGCCGCCGCCAAGATCGTGTACCGCGCCCTTACGGTCTACATGACCAGCACCACCAACTACGCCGCCGCCAAGACCGCCTGCCAGAAGGCCGCGACGGATCTCTATGGGTCAACCTCGACCCAGTACGCAGCGGTCACCAATGCCTTCAAGGCCATCAACCGCTGAATTGTTGAAATCTCTAACTGATGAAAACGGGCCCCGAGGGGCCCGTTCTTTTCAGACGGAAATTTCATTGCCTACTTCGAGTGAGTTGGGAGGCTTCAGCTGCACCAGCGCGATGCCTGCCAGGATCACGAGCAATCCAAGCACCATCCGCAACCCAAAGGGCTCGTGCAGGAACAGGCTCCCCAGGAGCAGCGCCACCACGGGGTTGATGTAAGTGTAAGTGCCCATCTTGGCAGGGCTCCACACGCGGGCCAGGTAGATGTAGGCGGTAAAGGCGAGCAGAGAACCGAAAAGAGCGAGGTAGCCAATTGCCAGGGCAGCTTTGGGTGTGAGCCCATGATGCAGGTACCCGCCGCTCAAGGGCGCGGCGATGTGGCCGATGATGGCTGCCGTAAGCATCTGCGCGCCCACCTGTTTCAGGTACGAGGTGCCATGGATGTGGTGCTTGCCGTGGAGGGTGCCGAAGGACCAGATCACCGTGGCCAGCATCAGCGCGCCCACACCGCCGAGATGAATCTTGCCGGCCAGGGGATTCGCCAATACGCCCACGCCGATGAGGCCGAGTACCAGGCCCGCCCAGGTGCGCATGCCGATCCTTTCGCCACCGAACAGGGCCAGAAACACCGGTACCAGGGCGCAGATGATGGCTGCCATTCCGCTGCTGACGTGCAGTTCAGCCCAGCTCACCAGCGCATTGGAACAGGCCAGCAGCAAGGCCCCCACAAGAAGCAGATGAGGCCAGTCGGCCTTTCGAAGGGGTGGTTCTTTGCGAAGAAATCCGAGGCCCAGGGCCAAGACGCCACCCACCGTGAAGCGGGCGGCCACCATCCCGTAGGGCGTGAAGGATTCCAGGCCCAGGGCGATGGCGAAGTAGGTGGAGCCCCAGACGATGGCGCAGGTGAGGTAGGCGAGCAGGGGCATGGCTTTTATCCCTTCATTCCTTTGAGTGATCTGTTCCAGCCGCGCTGCTGGCGCGTTCCACCTTGGCGACGCGGAGGGAATAGGCCGCGTACCATTTCTCTTTTCCGAGGCGCTGGGCGACGGCATGTTCGAGATGGGCCTTCCAGGCCTGGATGGCCTCCTCGTCCCTCCAATAACTCACCGTGATGCCGAGGCCGTTCGGATCCCGCGCGCTTTCCACCCCCAGGAAGCCCTGTTGCTTGGCGGCCAATTCGACCATGCGATCGGCCATGCGGCTATAACCATCGTCGTCTTCCGTGCGAAGGCTAGTGAAGATCACCGCATAGTAGGGCGGTTGAGGCGTGCTTGCGAGCGGTGGGCGGGTTGGTGTCATTTGCGCCTGGCCTTTTTGACAAGGGCCTCTGCCGGAAAGGGACTGGGACCGGGTTTTTCGAAGTGGGTCTGCAGCACCACGGTGGTGCGTGTGGTGACCTGGGGTCCCAGGGCCCGGATGCTGCGCAGGCGCTCGCTCATGCCCAGAGGCGTGTCCGCCACGACTTTCAGCAGCAGGCAGTCCTCACCGGCTACGGTATGGGCACCCAGCACATCCGGCTCTCGCTCCAGAGCCCGCCAGAGAGCCCGTTCCAGGGCTTCATCATTGTTGGCGCGGTAGCGCACGGCGACAAAGGCCACCACGGGTTTAAGCGCGGAGGCGGGGCTCACCAGGGCGGCGTAACCCTCGATGATGCCGCTCTCCTCCAGCCGCTTCACTCGATCGATGACCGTCGGGCGGCTCACTCCAAGGCGCTCCGCCAGCTCAGCGTGGCTGATGCGGCCTTCGGCTTGGAGGGTTGCCACCAGGCGACGGTTCAGATCATCTTCCATGGGATGCTTGAGCACGGGTTCCTCCCGGTTTCAGGATGAGCCCGAACAACTAAGATGCAACCATAATGCAAAAACAATTAACTAAGTGTAAACCAATAATGAAATTTGCCCTGCTCGCGCTTCTGGCTTCTGGCACCGCGTGCAAGTCCCCCCTTGCCGAAGTGGAAGCACTGCCTTCGACCGGGCTGGATTTGAAGATCAGCGTAGAAGACCATAGCCGGAACTTGAAGCGCCTGAGAGCACTCCAGCCGGGGGAAACCAACAATGCTCCTGCCCGGGCCACAGCCCTGGAATCACACCGGACCTGGCTGGAAAGTGAGTTCCGGGCGGAAGCAAGGGATAGGGGTTTGACCCTCGGCCATGGGGCCCCGCTGCGGTTGGAACTGTCCATCACAAGTCTGGGCGAGGTGCGGGCAAAGTACATCCTGTACGGAATTGCGGGTGGCGTGGCCTGGGGTGTGGGTACCGGGCTCGTGGCCCATGACCCCCGCCTGGCCATCGGGCTTGGCCTTTACGAATTGTTAGAAGAGTCCGCATTCTGGATCGCGGGGTCGGCGTTATTCGGCGCCCATAGCGCTCCAGCGGTGGTTGAAGCCGCGGTCTTCCATGGAACGGCTCCGAAGGCGATCTGGACTGCCGGCTATTACATTTTGAATGGCCGCAAGCGGCTGAAGGGTTTGCCTGAGGACCAACGCTCGGACCGGGCCACCCAACTGCGCGGGGCCCTGCGCGTGGCCCTGGACAAGCTTTTCAAGGATCTTGAAGCCATTCCTGGGTTTCCGCGCCAGGCGGGGCCACCGCCTGTATTTGGCCGCTCCGCGCCACCGGCTCGATTGGCACCCGCGCTACCCTGATACTTGAGTACGCCGGAGCGACCATGGACTTCACCCAGCCCTGTACCGACAACAGTTTCTTCCTCATCGCCGGGCCCTGCGTCATCGAGTCCAGGGAACACACGCATCTCATGTCTTCGCAGTTGAGGGATATCGCCGAAGAGCGGGGAATACCCCTCATCTACAAGAGCAGCTTCGACAAAGCGAACCGCACCTCCAAAGACAGCTACCGTGGCGTCGAGATGAAAGAGGGCCTCGACATCCTCGCGGAAGTCCGCCAGAAACTCGGTGTGCCGGTGCTCACGGATGTGCACGAGAGCCACCAGTGCGCGCCGGTGGCCGACGCGGTGGACGTGTTGCAGATTCCCGCCTTCCTTTGCCGCCAGACGGACCTGTTGCTGGCAGCCGCGAAGACAGGCCGCACGGTGAATCTGAAGAAGGGCCAGTTCCTGGCGCCTTGGGATTTGAAAAACGCCGTGGACAAGATCCGCAGCGTTGAAGGCCATGGCGACCTCTGGGTAACCGAGCGCGGCAGCACCTTTGGCTACGGCAATCTGGTGGTGGATTTCCAGAGTTTTCCATACCTTCGCAAGACAGGCTGTCCGGTGATTTTCGACGCGACCCACAGCGTCCAGAAACCAGGCGCCCTGGGCGACAAGACCGGCGGCGCGCGGGAGATGATTCCGACCTTGGCCCGCGCCGCTGCCACGGCGGTGGATGGCTTCTTTTTCGAAGTCCACGACTGTCCCGAAAAAGCCTTCAGCGATGGACCCAATGCCATGCCGCTCGAGGACTTCGGCCCCTTGCTCGATCAGCTGCTCGCCATCTGGAGAGTGAGCCGTGGCGCGGCTCTGGGGGATACGGCGGGGAAGCCTTGACTTCAGAGGAACGAATTCGGCTTTCCGGCCTCGCCACCCGCTGACAGCCGTCCGCGCCTGGCCCGCTCTTCTTCGATTCCCGCATCCTCCTCGGCGGCCTCGTCATCAAGGGAACTCAACGTGACTGGGCGCCCTTCCAGGCTCCAGGTTAGGCCGTCCTCCTCGAAGAACACGCTCCGGGCCTCGTCCCACCTTCCTTTCATGGTTTCCTCGCCGTTGAAGAACATCGCGTCCTTCTGTTCAGGAAACACCGCCAGCCATAGCGGATCCTGGTCTCCCCGTACCTTTACCTGGAGGACCCACCAGGGCTCGCTGCGTTCCGCCATGGTCTGCACGGCCTCCATGATGACCAGGGGCGGTGTTGTCGGCTGGCCGCGCAGGCTGTCCAAATCCGTGATCCGCTTCATCCGCCACACTTAATCCTCCATATCCCGTCTCAATATCGCCTGATCTGAATGGAAGGGCCATGACGCAATGCACCACACTGCCTAATCAATCCCTGCCGCATAAGTCAGGTTCAGCAGCGCCATGACGCGGGTGACTTTGCCGATGCTGTTCTTGGTGGTGTCGGTGTAGTGGATGCCGCAAGCGTCCAAGGCTTCGTAATCGAAATTCCCCTGCCCGCTGAGATCGAAGCAAAGCGCGCCTTCTTTGATGGATTCGGTGCGGATCTGGAAACCAGGCGCGGGCACGGCGCTGACGATGACGTCGGCCAGTTTGATGAATTGTTCCAGGTGCTCGGGGTTGGTGTTCTGGTGGCAGAGGATCGGCGTGGCTTTCAGGTTCGCGACCATGGCCGTGAGAGGGCGGCCGATGCGCAGGGAATCGTTGATGACCAGCACGGTTTTTCCGCTCAGGTAGGTGTCGCCGAATCCGCGCTTGAGGGTCTTCACCATGGCGCGGGCGGTGCAGGGCGTCATGCAGCGGTGGTCGCTGCCGTCCATGCGCTTGCGGTACTTGTTCAAATAGCCGATGTTCGTCGCGTGCAATCCCTCGATGTCCTTTTCGGGATCCACCAGGTCCATCACCTCGTCGTCCTTAATCTCGGGGTAGCGCAGAGGATAGAAGATGAACACGCCGTGGGTCTTGTCATCCTGGTTGAGCCGCGCCACCAGTTTCACCATCTGCATGCCGTTCTCCACGCGGATGTCGGAGGCGTTGATGCCCGCCTCCTCGCAGTCCTTCATGAGCCAGCGCTGGTAGGTATGGCTGCCGCCATCCTCGCTGCCCAGGAT
>JANYJQ010000116.1 GCA_025358435.1 Holophagaceae bacterium | reverse complement strand
ACCAGGCAGCCATTGGTCAGATGCTTCTTGGCCAGGGCATCCTCGATCTTCCCCTGCCGCGCCACCAGCCAGTCCATGGCCGCATACAGTTCGTTCTCGTCAGCCCCTTCCACGCCCAGCACCTGCCCCAGCGTGGAGGATCGGCTTCCTTCCGCCAGCAGCCCCGACAACGACAATTTGCTCCCTGCGTGCAACACACGTCCTGCCACCAGCGCCATCGCCAGATCCTTCTCCCGGCTCCTCCGCGTGGCAAAGATCCTGTCGAAACCCAACTCCCGCATGGTCCCCACCACCGCAGCCACATGGCCATGAGGACGCGCCTCTGTCAGATCCATATATCCAGCCGCAGGCCCAACGGCCTCGCCCTTCAACCCAAGCCGGAGGACCTCAATCAGGTGGTCTGGCAATGAGGAGAGATTGGCGACAGTCCGCGACTTGACCTGGTTTCCTTCGCGGTAGGAATGGCGCAACAGGTGATTGCAATAGACCTTGTCGCCCACCTTCCGACGGGTGGTCACCACATGGACAGCCAAACCTTTGATGGGCATAGAACCAATATCGGCCCATGGGAACCTGTGTCAAGTAATATTAGTGCCTACATTGTGCAACATCAAAACAGCTCAAAGGCACGTCATGACTGCATCCGCTCCCAAAATCCATATGGAACTTCAGACCGGAAAGGCCTGATCATCGCGATATCTGCTCGGCAAATACAGGGCGTAGCTGAACCGCGCGTCTGAGGCGCACACCACCTTTGGAACCAACTCGCCCTTCGGCAGCGCAGAGGGAGCCTGCGCGAAGAGCGGACAGAGGGCAAAAGCAAGGATCAACATGCGCACAGGACACCCCAGCATGATGATCATGATGCCATCCACATCGGTGGAGGGGAGCAGACGGTACCCCAAAGCAGGGGTGTTCCTTTCGCGTTTGTGGACAGATTTAACTGGAATTCATCGGGTATAGATCAATGCATTCGCATCGAATGCGGTGCTATCGGGAGCGCTGCCGGGAAAGGCCTGGAGCCTGATGCGGGTGTCATCCAGCATTTGGATGATCATCAGGGCGCCACCGGTCCCGGTACCGACACCAAGGTGGAAGGCCACCCTGCCGGTGGCTACGGAGACGCTGGCAGGATCCAGATCCCCAGGACTGAGCTTCCAAAAGCCCACAAAGCCGCAGCAGACGCCTAGCAATGCCAAGGCAAGGACGGGAAGGACATTGGATCGGATCATGAGAAGCCCGGATGGATCATCCCACGTGCCGGCCGATTTGCCGCAGCGCTATTCTCGCGCATCAAATGTGTTCAGGAGCAGCAAGGGAATCTCGTCTGCCCGCTTCCGGGATTCAGCGCCGAAACACGATTCTGCCCTGCAGTCGAGCATCATCCAAAGTGGTTGTGTTCACCGATATGCGAGGTGTCGTCAGCGCTGGCGGCCTCATGCTGATGGATGAATCTGTGATGGTGCCGCTGGGCCATATCGGAAGTCTCGAAATGCACCGTCAGGTGGCGCACATCGTATTTATCCGATAGCACATGCTCGATGCCCTCAAGGTAGCTCTCGGTTTCGTCCAGCCGCTCAGCATTCACCAGGACATGGGCTGTGGCCACGGTGAGATGGCTGCAGATCTTCCAGCTGCGCAGATCCTCTATGCCAAGCACTCCGGGCAATTTCAATAAGTCAGCCTTGGCGGCCTCGTGGTCGAAAGCGGCGCGGTGCATGAGAATGGCGGCAGCACTCCGAAGCAGAAGGTAGGCTCCCCGAAGGATCACCAGCACGATCAACATGGCCAAAACAGGGTCGATCCAGCGCCATCCGGTGAAGCGGATAATCACCATGGCCAGCATCACGGTCACATTGACCAAACTGTCGCCCAGGGCATGGAGGTAAGCGCTGCGCAAATTGAGATCGCCCTCCATGCGGGTGTTTTTCGGTGGCACCAGGACAAAGGTCGCAGCCAGGTTCAAGAGCAGCCCCATGGCTGAAAAAGCAATGGCCCATCCAATCTGGATGGGAACCGGGTGGTTAAGGCGATGCAATGCTTCCCAAAGAACGCCCCCGGCGAGCACCACCAGAAGTCCCACGCCCAGCAAGGTGTGGAAGACTTCCAGGCGGTGCCAGCCGTAGGTGTAACGGTCGCAGGGCTCCCGTTTGTTGGCGAGGGAGATGGCGCCCATGGCCAGCAGATTCACCACCGAATCGTTCAGGTTCTCCAGGCTGTCGCTCACGAGCCCAAGGGAGCCGGTCCACAGCCCCCCCAGCCCTTGCACAAGGAAATTCAGCCCAAATAGCGCCGCGCTGAAAGCCAGCCGCCACAGCGTGGTAGGACCTTTCTCGCCATGGGTATGGCCGGCACCCATCAAAGACCCCGATACATCGGTCTGCGTTTTTCCTTGAATGCCGCCAGGCCCTCCAACCTGTCCTCGGTGGGAATCACTTTCGCATAACAAGCTTCTTCGATGCCAAGGCCGCCATCGCGATCCAGATCGAGTCCCCGATCGATGGCTTCCTTCGCGGCCCGAAGGGCTATGGGGCCATTGGGCAGAATCTCCCGGGCCAGTTCCAGCGCAGATTCCAAGGCCTTGCCTGCATCGGTGCTTCGGTCCGCGATGCCGTAATGAAGAGCCTCGGCAGCGCCGATTTTCCTGGCGGTGAAGATCAATTCCTTGGCCCGTGCGCGCCCGATGAGCCGTGGCAGCCTCTGCGTGCCGCCGGCGCCGGGGATGATGGCAAGGCTCGTCTCAGGCAAACCAAGGCTGGCCGAGCCGCCGACTACTCTTAAATCACAGGCCAGGGCCAGTTCCAGGCCGCCACCCAGGGCAGCGCCTTCGATGGCAGCGATGGTCGGCACCGGAAGGCGTTCCAGGGCCGTGAAGGTGGTTCGTAGCTTCTTGACGAAGATGGTTGCCTCCTCTTGGCTCATGGCGGCGCGTTCCTTCAGGTCCGCTCCCGCACAGAACACGCCCGGCACCAGGCTATGCAGGATCACCACCCGGATGGAGAGAT
>JANYJQ010000109.1 GCA_025358435.1 Holophagaceae bacterium | reverse complement strand
CCCACCGCGGCCTGCATGTCGGTGAGCTTCAGGTTGTAGCCGATGTGGCTGTAGGTGTACTTGTGGTCATAACCTTTGGGAAGATCCCCTAATTGCCAGCCGAAGCGCTTGCCGCAGGTGTTGTCGTGGCCGGGCTCGCACCAGCAGTCCCGGCCCCAGTCCCGGAAAGACTCAATGAGCTTTTTCAGCTGAAGAGAATTCGTCAGCACCGCGCCGCCCTCACCCATGGTGATGTGGTGGGCCGGATAGAAGCTCACGGTGGCGAGATCGCCAAAGGTGCCTACTTTCTGGCCCCGGTACTCGGCTCCGACCGCGTCGCAGCAGTCCTCGATGACCCAGAGTTGGTGCTTCCGGGCCACGCTCATCACCGCGTCGAGATCGAAGGGGTTGCCCAGGGTGTGGGCCAGCATGATGGCCTTCGTACGCGGCCCGATGGCCGCTTCAAGATGGGTGACATCCAGGTTATAGGTTGGGATCTGCACATCCAGGAATACCGGCACCAGCTGGTTTTGCATGATGGGCGCCACGGTGGTGGGGAAGCCCGCGGCACAGGTGATGACTTCATCGCCGGGTTTCAGTTGGCGGTCCCCGAGCTGGGGCGAAGTGAGCGCCGATAACGCGACCAGATTGGCTGAAGAACCCGAATTGACCAGCAGGCAGAATGTTCGTCCCCACCACTCCGCGAATGAATGTTCGAAATCCCGCGCAAAGCGCCCTGTGGTGAGCCAGAAATCCAGGGAGGCATCCACGAGATGCTGGACATCCTCGGCATCAAAAACCCTTCCGCTCACAGGCACAGGCGAGGTGCCAGGCTCGAAGGCACGTGTAGGCCATTGCTCAGCGGAATACTCCGCCACCAGCGCCAGGATTCGCGAACGTAGATCCTCGGCGCTCATGCCCGCGATTCCAGGAAGGATCGATACCAGGGGATCGTCTTGCGAAGACCGGCCTCGAGATCGCAAGAGGGAGACCAGTCCAGCCGTTCTTTGGCCTTGGAAGAATCCAGGTACTGATCCTGGATCTCGGCTTTCGCGTTGGCTTGGATGATTGGGAAGAGATCTTCCCGATCCATGAGGCGCAGGATGGCCTGCGTGATTTCCAGCACGTTGATGCGGCTTTGGGGGCTGAAGTTGAACGCTTCGCCTCGGACGCCATCCGAACCGCATTTTTCCGCAAGGCACAGGTAGGCATCGACCACATCATCCACGAAGATGTAATCGCGGATGTTGCTGCCATCAGAGCGAAGCACGGGCGGACGGTTTTCCAGCACAGCGCGGATGGTGCCAGGCACTATGCGGCTCCAATGGAGGTCTCCACCGCCATAGATGTTTCCGCAACGGGCGATGGAAACCGGCAGGCCGTAGGTTTCGGCGTAGGTGAGCGCCAGAAGGTCTGTGCAGCTTTTCGATACATCATAGGGATGGCGGCCATTGAGGGGCATGTCTTCGGTGTAGGGCAGGAGGTCCGAATCCCCATAGGCCTTGTCCGAGGAGGCCACCACAAAGCGCTTCACCAGATCTCGATGCACTCGGGCCGCGTCCAGCAGGTTGTAGGTGCCCCGGATGTTCGCCTCGAAAGTCGCCAGCGGGCTGCGCAAGGCCACGCCCACCAGGGCCTGGGCACCCAGGTGGATGATCGTGTCTACCTCTTGTTCACTGATGGCCCGTTCCAGGGATGCGTAATCCTCCAGCGCTCCCTGCACAACGCAACAATCCTGGATCGTGCCGGCTCGAATGAACTCGCTTTGGGGATCCCAATCCCGCACCAGAACCACCACATTGGCCCTTTCCGCCACCAACCTTTTGCAAAGCCAGGAACCCACGATTCCAGTGGCGCCGGTCACCAGGACTTGGCGATCTTTCCAGATGCTAGGTTTGGCGCTCATGCCCACACCTTCCAGGGCGCCTGGCCCGATTCCCAGAGTTTTTCAAGCAGATGCTTCTCTCGGATCGTGTCCATGGGCTGCCAGAAGCCGGGATGCCTGAAGGCCATCAGTTGGCCTTCGGATGCCAGCTGTTCGAGAGGACCGGATTCCCAGAGGGTCGCATCCCCTTCGATGTAATCCACCACACGGCGATCCAATACAAAGAACCCGCCATTGATCCAGCCTTCACCGGCTTGGGGTTTCTCGGTAAAGCGATTGACGCGGTCGCCGTCCAAGGCCAGGCCGCCGAAGCGTGCCGGGGGCCGCACCGCAGTCACCGTGGCCAGTTTCCCGTGGGATTTATGAAAGGCCACCAGAGCTTTCAGGTCAACGTTTCCCACGCCGTCGCCGTAGGTGAGCATGAAGGTGTCATCTCCATCCAGCCAAGCGCCCAGCCGCTTCACGCGGCCCCCGGTCTGGG
The DNA here is from genome assembly GCA_025358435.1 of Holophagaceae bacterium. GTDB lineage: Bacteria > Acidobacteriota > Holophagae > Holophagales > Holophagaceae > JANXPB01. The sequence goes on along the minus strand of JANYJQ010000109.1, from coordinate 10,567 downwards.
TCTCCTCGCCCGTATCCACCAGATGCACGCGCCAGTCGAGTCCTTGGCCTTTGTGCACCTCCAAGGTGCCCTCCCGCAAATCGACGGTGAGGTTCGCATTGCGGGCCTGGAAGTTCAGGAACTAGTCCTTGATGACTTCGCCCCGGTAGCCCAGGGCCACCAGGAACTCGGTGAAACCATGGGCTGCATAGATGTTCATGATGTGCCACAGCATGGGGTGGCCACCCACTTCCACCATGGGCTTGGGCTTGACGACTGTCTCTTCCGAGAGACGCGTCCCCAAGCCGCCTGCGAGGATGATTGTCTTCAAGATTGCTCCTTCAGGATGGGAGTCGGAGCTATCAAACTATCACTATCAAGCGAGGACTGGATGCGGTCTGATGCCTTGGCAGGGTTATGGGGACTCCATTAATCCAGCTCGCCTAGCAGACGGCGAGCGCCAGGATGCTTGGGGTCCGCCCTCAACGCGATCTGGGCAGCGGTCCGGGCCTCGTCCTTCCGGTTCAGATCCCTCAGGATCTGTCCCCGCCGCCATTGCACCGCGGCGATGCCGCCGGTGCCGCCCTCGAGGGGCTCTTTCAAGGCTTGATCAAGGAATGCGAGGCCTTCTTCCCGGTGGATGCCTGCCCGGGCGGCGATCTTGCCGAGTTGGATCGGGATCAGGCTCGGCAGATCGCAATGGTTGAGGGAATCGCTGGCCGCTTTCCAGGACTCCTCGGGGCTGCCTCCATCCAGCAGTGCATCGCAGACGGCCTGGATGCCCCGGGCCCGGCCTCTGACCGAAGGCAGCAGGCGCATGGCCTCGGCTGCGCATTGCGCACGCTGCGGTCCTTCACCCAATGACTTGCGCGTCGTGCGGCTGCCGAGGGAATCCAGGTAGCCGTATACGATTTCCGGATCGCCAGGAGCAGCAGAAAGAGCCTTCATGAAATAACCTTTGGCATCGTTCCATCTCCCATCCATGGAGAGCACCATGCCCTGCAGCAGATCACCGCGTGAGGGGCTTACTTTGCGAAGGCTTTCAGCGCACGCTAAGGCTTTTTTAGTGGAACCTCCGAGCAGGCCGGGGAGTTGCTCATAGGCGAGGCCCAGGCTCATCCAGGCGGAAGTTGAATTCGGATCGGCCTGCGTGGCGGCGCGGAAATCATCCATGGCGCTGGAGGCGCCACGCAGGCTCCCCAGATTCCGCTGCTGGATGGCGGTCCCCGCCCGAGCAATGCCGCGGGCCAACAGGCCATCGGCGAGGTCACTCTTCACTTCCAAGGATTTCTGTGCCGCAGCATTCGCTTCGCCAAAACGCATCAAGGCCGAAAGCGCCTGGGATTTAGCCGCCCAGGCCAAGGCATCGCCTGGGGTCTGCCCAATGCGGGCTTCGGCAATGGACAAGACTTTCAGGTATCGGCCCTCGTCGAGATCCGCTCGTGGATTATAGGTGCCCTGGGCCGCCAGCAAGGACAGCGAGACGAGCGCGAGAGCAGGTCGGAGATTCATGTGATCAGAAGTGTAACGCTTGTGGAGCCAGTTCTATTCAGCATTGCTGAGGGTGTATTTTGTCCCCCGCCCCTTGGTGGGATGTGCGCTTCAAGGTAAGGTGGGACCTTCATTCAAATCGATATCGGAGGTATTTCACGATGCTGATGAAAGGGATGCGCGGCCTGATTGTCGGGGTCGCGAACAAGCGATCCATCGCCTGGGCTATCGCACGGGCTTGCGCGGATAACGGCGCCCAACTGGCGCTCACCTACCAGAACGAACGTCTCGGCGAGAATGTGAAGGAATTGGCGAGAGAGCTGGAAAATCCCTTATTGCTGCCCCTGGATGTCAGTGACGATGACCAGATCAAAGCCGCTTTCGAAGTATTGGGCGAACAGTGGGGCAAACTAGATTTTCTGGTCCATGCGGTGGCGTATGCGCCACGCCAGGCGCTTGAAGGGGATTTCATTTCCACCTCCAGGGAAGACTTCCGGATTGCCCAGGACATCAGCGTCTACAGCCTGCCGGCCTTGGCCCAGGGCGCAAAGCCGCTGATGGCTGAAGGCGGCAGCATCATCGCGCTCAGCTACCTGGGTGGATCCCGCGTGATGACCAACTACAACGTGATGGGGGTGGCCAAAGCAGCCCTGGAATCTTCCGTGCGCTATCTTGCTGCGGATCTGGGCCCCCTTGGCATCCGTGTGAACGCGCTTTCCGCGGGGCCTCTCAAGACCCTGGCCAGCAGCGGCATCGGCAGCTTCTCCACCATCCTCCACCACCACAAGAAACACGCGCCGCTACGGAAGCTGGTGGAACTCGAAGAAGTGGCCGATGGGGCATTGTTCCTGTTGAGCCCCATGGGACGTGGCGTCACGGGCCAGACAATCTATATCGATGGCGGCTATTCCATCATGGCGATATGAAGCCAGCTCGGTGATTGGTTTCAACTTTACCCTTGTCTCATACATCAGCCCCGCTTTGCTCATATGGATCAGCCGAAAAACCGGATGAAGAGAGTCGCGATAAAGATGCTGGTTGCCGGAGCTCATTGAATGATCTACAGACTGCTTTCCTTTCTGGGTGCCTTCATCCTTTTTCTGTTCGAACCTTTCCTTGGGAAGGTGCTTACGCCTTCCTTCGGCGGTGGCGCAAGTGTGTGGCTCATCTGCATGCTTTTTTTCCAGGCTGTGCTGCTGGGGGGATATGCCTACGCCCACGCCCTGGGCCAACGAGTTGAATCCAAACGGCAATTGACATGGCACGGGGCGCTGTTGCTGATGGCCCTGGCCTTGATGGGCTGGGCTTGGCTCCGCCATGGGAATCCCCTGATTTCAGACGTGCTGCCGGAGCCTGGCCAAGGGGTTGCAACCTTGTTGTGGACCCTTGTCGGCACTGCGGGTCTACCCATGATCGCCTTGGCGGCCACCTCGCCCCTCGTGCAGTTGTGGTATGTCCGCAGCCACCAGGGGCATACACCCTATCGCCTCTATGCATGGTCCAACGCGGGCTCCCTGGGAGGACTGCTGGCCTATCCATTTGCGGCAGAACCCCTGCTCAGCACGCCCATCCAGGGCATCCTCATCTTCCTGCTCATGATGCTGTTCACCTTGGGGATCTGGACTCTTCACAGGGGGTCGGGCGAAGGCTCCCCCCTGAGCCAGCCAGACACCACATCCGCTCTGGACGAGGTCCAGACCGCGACAGACGATGGGCAGACCACCTGCAAGCCTGCAAGCCCTTTTGCCCCATGGTTATGGGTCCTGGCTTCGGCGGTAGGTTCCATGATCCTCATGGCCTCCACTAACAAGATGACCATGGAAATCGCGGCCATTCCCCTTCTGTGGATACTCCCGCTGGTGCTGTACCTTGGCACTTTCATCCTCATTTTTGATGCCAAGTGGGAATTGGGCCGGGGTTGGTGGCCCTCGCTGTGGCTGGGGTTGTTTGCGGCCTCGGCCTACTTGTTCATCGTGGCTCAACCGGATTCTAAACACCAAGTCCTGATGCTGTTGGTTGGAGGCTCCTTCACTACCTTCGCGGGTTGCATGGTGTGCCATGGTTTCCTGTTCGAATTGAGGCCCGCACCTTCGGGATTGACCAGGTTTTACCTGCTGATCGCGACCGGGGGTGTGTTGGGCGGGCTTTGTGTGGCTCTGGCGGCACCCTTCGCCTTCGACCGCATTTACGAGTTTGGTTACGCAATGCTAGGGGTTGCCGTCATTGGAATTCTATCGGCGCTTCGGCTCGGCGGGAAAAAAGGCAACCTCGCTGCAGTCTCAGCTTTGGCAGGAATCATGGCAGGCGGATTTTCACTTTGGCAGGAAGGCAGGGGCAGTGGCATCTACATGCGGAATTTCTACGGCATCATCCGGGTCATCCGCGTGAAAAATTTACTAGAACTGACCAATCTAAAGACGCGCCACGGTATGGTGGATCTTAAAAATCCAGAAAATCCTCTGGCCTATTACACGCCGGATTCCGGCATTGGCAGGGCACTTGAGTTGATGATGTCGCTCAAGCAGCAGATGAAGGTCGGGGTTGTGGGGCTAGGCGTGGGCTCCGTGGTGAATTATGGGCGAAAGGGAGACCAGTACGTCTTCTACGAGATCAATCCATTGGTGGTCGATATTGCGGGACCGGAATCCAAGGTGTTCCGATTATTGCGGAATTCGAAAGCCTCGGTGGAAGTGGTGGAGGGCGATGGGCGCGTCTGCCTTGAGCAGGAATTGCGGCAAGGCAGGGCGCGGAATTTTGACGTGCTGATGATCGATGCCTTTTCCGGCGACTCGGTTCCCTGGCACCTGCTCACGGTGGAGGCTTTTCAAACCTATCTCCGGCACCTGGCACCGGATGGGATGCTGGTACTGCATGTGAGCAATCCTCTGCCCGTGGACCGCATCACCCTGGGCAGCGCCAAGGCCTTGAACCTTTACGGTGCATACATGCTGAACCTCAAGGTGGATCAATTGCATTCAGAGAGCGATTACATCGTGCTCACTCGCGATGCCGCTTTGCTGAACACCCCGATCATCCATCAGCGCCTCGTTGCGGGTGTTGGACCCAAGATCTACCGGGGCGAATCCGAAAGCTCTGCGCGAGTGGCCTTTCTGAATGCCGACAAACCCTGGCACGACGACAGGAACAGTCTTTCGCAATTGCTATTCAAACAAAGTGCCCTCAAAGAAATAACTCGTTGGAATGTAGGGCACAAACCTAGCCCTGAAGCTCCTTCAGCGTCTTCATCACTTCCTCAACATGGCCCTTCACGCTGACTTTTGGCCAGGCATATCGGATGACGCCTTTGGGGTCGATGAGAAAGGTCGAACGGATTATGCCTTCGACTTCTTTGCCGTACATCATTTTATTCCCGAAGGCGCCAAGAGCGGGGAGCAGGGATTTTTCAGGGTCGCTCAGCAGGCGGAAGGGCAGGTTCTGTTTGATGATGAAATTCCGGTGGCTCTTCTGGTTGTCCCTTGAAATGCCGTAGACCTGCGCTCCCAGAGCCTTCACTCGATTCCAGTTGTCCCTGAAATCACAGGCTTCGGTCGTGCAGCCCGGCGTTGAGTCCTTGGGGTAGGCGTAGAGCACCGTCCAGTTCCCGATGAAATCCTTTTGCGTGACGGTGCCGCCCTGATCATCGAGAAGGGTGAAAGGCGGGATATTTTTTCCGATGAGTTCGTTCATGTGGGCTCCTGGAGATTGCGCGTGGATGACAATGCTAAAGTTAATACCACCACTAGCGAAGCGATGCCCAGGGCCGTTGCATCCGTGGAAAGCCTGGGCAACTCCTCGTTGAGCAGCAAGCCCAAGGAATCGTGCTGGGGCCCTGGCCCGAGGCCGAGCAGGCGCAAGGTCGCCTCTCCCCAGAGGGCGGCCATCCACGCCGTTGGAAATAGCGGCGCGGCCTGCTGCAGAGCCCAGGGCGCCCAAGTTCTTGCACGGTGCGCGGCTGAGGCGCCCAGCACATCGTTCATGGCCCAGGCCGGGCCACGTCGGAAGGGATCCAGCCGCGCACGCAGGAGCGGTTCGAGTTGAAGCGATTGCAAGGCCGCCAACAGCAAGGCAAGCCATACCCACCCAAATCCGCCGAAAGCCGCGGCCAGGGGGATGAGCAGCAGCAGCGAAGGAAGGGAACGCAGGGCCGATCGGCCATCCCGGAAGCGGTCTTCGCCTAGGGCCAGTAAAAGGCCAAGGGCCAGCGAACCCAAAGCCACCGCAGAAGCGAATCCGAAACTCCGCACCCCGCCATGGAGCAAACGCAGCAGACCATCGCGGCCTAAAGAATCAGTGCCTAACAAATGGCGCCAGCCTACTGGAAGATCTGCCTTGAAAGGGTCCAGCGCAAGTTCAGGTAGGAACAAAGCGAGTAGAAAAGCGCAGCGCCACTTCATCTCCGCTCCCAGTTTCGAGTGGTCCGCCAGAGCAGTGCGAAGACAAGCATCCAAGCGGCGATGCCCAAGCGGTCCCGGTTGGAGATCCGCTGCATCCAATCACTGCCGAAACCTTGCACAGCGAAGATGCGCTCCAGCACCAGGGCGGCTGTGAGCCACAACGGTAGGCGTGCCGCCAGCCAGCGTGGCATGAGATGCAGGATCACGGTTTTCCGAGTTCTCCGGACGGCGGCAAGACCATAGGCGCCTGGGAACGGCGATTCCGCGGGCATCGTTGCGCAGAGCCAGCGCACTTCAGAAGGAAGCGCTGCAACCAGAAAAGCCACGCCGAAGGCGGTCAACCCTGGTGGTCCCCAGGCGCTGGGCCAGGACGCCAGCAGCAATCCGCCCCACAAAAAATCAGGCGGTGCTTCCAGCAAAGCGAGCATCCAATGCCGGGCGCCGTTTGGGCCGATCCATCCGGCCAAGGCTGGGGCGGCCAGGCCCAGAATCACCAGCAATAAGAGCATGGGAAGAAGGGCCATCCATGGAAAAGCGGGTGCGGAGGCGCCATGCCAGGCTGATCCCGGAAACGCAAAGGCCGCGGCAACCGCAATCATCCAAATGATCCAGCCTTGCCGGTGTTTCACTGTGTCCAGTTCCAACCCGAGGGGCCGGGCGTCGTGAGGTAGAGGCCCAATGCACTGGATTGGACTTTCAACCGCTTGTCCACCCATACGACTGATATGAAATCCAAGAGTGGAATCGCCGTGGGATGGGCTGCCCAAATCTGTTGGAGTTCGAGCCAGGCAGGGCTTTGGGGTGAGTCGAGCTTGGCATGGAGTCCAGCGAAGGCAGCATCCTTCCAGCCGCAGAAGTTCATTGGGCCATTGGGTTCCAGGAGTTCCAATACCGACCACGGATGCGGATCAAAGAGGTTCAGGGCCGAAGCCAACTGGAAATCTCCCTTCTGAAGCCGCTGGTAGAGCAAAGCAGCCTCCACTGGCTTCGGCTCTAGATCCACACCGTCTTGCCTTGCGCGTTCCCTTAGGGCTAATAGAGCCTTTTGCACCAGTTCGTCACCAGAGCTGTAGAGCAATTCCCAATGCTGGCCTTTGAGCGACGAGGGTGCGGGCGCTTTGATTTCCATCAAGGGGAAGCCAAGGGATTCGGGCCAGAGCCCGCGGCTGGGATGGGCCTTGGCGCTGAAAAAATTCACAGGGAAGGCCTGCCCCCGCCATTTCTCCAAGGCCTGCAGTGGCGCGGACCCTGCTTGACTGAAGACGATGAGCTGGGCAAGGGTTGGCTGATGCACTTCGACCATATTCGATGGTGGGTGGAGACTGTTCCTGGCCGGAGGCACGCCGATGGAAAGCCAACCTTTCTGCAGATTTTGAAGCAGGGCCTGGTCATCTGCGATCAAGCGGAAATGGAGGGCGCTGATTTTCGGTTTCAGAAAATGCTCGCGGGCGGTGAAGGTCCATTCACTGCCTCTTCGTACAAGTGAAAATGGTCCGCTGCCTTCATCCAGGTGGCCTTTCCGGGCTACGGGAAGGTGCGCGAGCTCCATCAGCAACCGAGCGGCCGGCTTTGAAGAGGACAGTTCCACAAACGAACCGATAAACGTGACTTTCACGCCCTGCAGGAACCCTCGTTTGGTGGCGCTCGCATCGGCATTTTGCTGAATTTCCCCAAATGTCCAGGCAATGTCTTCGGGCTTCACGGGATCGCCATTCATGAATCGCATGCCAGCGCGGAGATGAAAGCGGAGGGCCTTCCCTTTGATCTCCCAAGTGTCCGAAAGGCGTGGGACGACATGGTTTCCCACATCCAGCCCCACCAGCGCATCGCCCACCAGCGATTGCAGGATGGCCTGCTCGTAGCCTTCGCCATGGATGAAATCCAATGGGCCTGGATCTCTGGCGAATGACTCCTCGACAGTCTGGGCCCTGGCCGATGAAGCCAGAGCCAACAGCAGGAGGAGTAGCTGGGGGAGCATAGGTTCTTTCTTGGATGGGTGGAAGCATCATGCGCCCCAGGGCCATCCCTTGCCAAGCCATTGAAAGGGAATGATCGATTCGATCAGATGGCTTAGGCTGGATGGGTGGCCATGGAATCGAAGTCAATCTGGTGGTGGAAGCTTCTGGCGGGGCATCGCAGGTCTTTACTCCTGGGTCTTGGATCCACCCTGCTGTGCAGCCTTTTCGCGGCGTGGGTGCCATTCTGGTCGGGGCGGGCGGTGCATGCCCTGGAGATCAAGCGATATGGTGATTCCCGCCACGCTCTGATCTGGATGCTTCTGTTCACACTTGTGGCGGGCATCGGGCGCTACCTGATGCGCAATACACTCATCGGGCTTAGCCGTGAAATCGAGAAGGTTCAGCGCGAAGAGATCTACGCTTTCCTGATGACTCGGTCCTTCGCGTTCTATGAGAAGCAGCGCATCGGCGATCTCATGAGCCGCATCGGCGATGACGTCAGTACCGTGCGCATGGCCACGGGACCAGGGATCATGAGTCTGCTTCAGACTTTCAGCATTCTGCCCATGACCATGGCGCTGATGCTCCATGCCCACGTCCGGCTGACCTTTGCCGTCATGCTGCCCTTTTCCTTCCTTGCTTTGGGTTTCTACTTCCTGAGCAAGAAAAGCCACGCCCTGCAGCAAAAACTCCAGCTGGTCTCCAGCCAACTGAATACCTTCAGCCACGAAACCATCCAAGGCGAAAAAGTGGTCCAGGCCTTTGGGCTCGAAGAGTTGCGAGTAGGCAGGTTCAGGGAATTGAGCGAGGATCAGGCGCGGCTGAACATCCGACAGTCCTCGATCTTCGGGATCTATGGACCCATGGCTGCCCTGATTGGGGGCGTGGCGGCCCTGGTGCTGGTCGCCTATGGGGGAACCCTGGTGACCCGGCACGAATTGAGTCTGGGTGATCTGACCGCTTTTACCGGATATCTCGTCGCGCTGGCCTGGCCAGTGATGAGCCTGGGATGGTCTGTGAATCTTTTTCAGAGGGCCCGCGCGGGGCAGGAGCGCATTGAGCAGGTGTTGACGGCGCCCGAACCGGCTGTGCCTCCATTGCCCAATGGCGAAGCGCCTGTACTGCCATCTGCGCCTACGGAGATCGCCCTCATTGATGGCTCATTCCGTTTCGAATCGGGGCGCGGGCTCGGCCCGATCTCATTGAAAGTCGCCGCCGGCGGCAGCCTGGCGGTGGTGGGTGGCATCGGCAGCGGCAAGAGCATCCTGCTCCAAACCCTTGCGGGCCTGCGCACCATCCAGGGCGGGCGCTACGAAGTGGACGGCGAACAGCTGGATGACGCGACCCTGCGTCGTCATTGGACGGGTCTCGGATGGGTCCCCCAGGAAGCCTTCCTGTTTTCGACGAGCTTGCGGGAAAACCTCATCCAGGGCAGGCCGGGCGCGAGCGAAGCCGAGATCTGGGAAGTGGCCGAAGTGGTCTGCCTGGACGATCTAATCCGACGGTTGCCCGCAGGTCTCGATACCGTCGTGGGCGAGCGGGGTGTCGTGCTGAGCGGTGGAGAACGGCAGCGCACGGCCCTTGCGCGGGCTCTTCTGAAGAAACCCCGCCTACTACTCATGGATGACGCCCTTTCAGCCGTGGACGCGGAAACAGAGTCCCGGATTCTCGAGAACCTGAAAATTTATCTGGGGAGGACGACGCTGGTCCTGGCCACCCACCGCATCTTCGTGGCGGAACTTTGTGAAGAGGTCATGGTGATGGAGCAGGGCCGCGCCATCCAGTTCGGAACCGCGGTGCAGTTGGCGGAGCAGCCAGGCCTGTATGCCCGGCTCAAGCGGCTTCAGAGCCTAGAACGGGAGATTTTAGGTGGGGCAGCGGGCTGAACTAGATAGGCTGAACAGTTAAGATTGCGGCCAATCCTGCCGCTCTCACCTTGCCCGGATCCGATGGAGTCGCCATGCCCTTTGTCCTGCCCTCGATAGTGATATGTGGAGCCCTCCTCGCCATCGAGGGGAACACCGTCGACCGCCTTGCGAAGGAGGGGCACTGGCTCGACAAAGCCTGGGATGAACACCACGCCATGCTAAATAAACCCGCGCCGAAGCTGGGGCTATCCGGATGGATCAATGGCGAAGTGAAGCCCGAGCAGATGAAAGGCAAAATTGTCGTGGTGGACTTCTGGGCCACCTGGTGCGGTCCCTGCCGGGCGAGCATTCCCCACAACAACGCCATGGCCAAGGCGTTCTCCAATCGGGGGGTGATCGTCGTGGGCGCGTGCGGGGGCGGCGGAGAAGACCAGATGGGAACTCTGGCCTCCAGCCTTCACATCGAATACCCCACCGCGAAAGCCAGTTCCGCCACCACCAAGGCTTGGAGCGTTCAATGGTGGCCGACCTACGCCATCATCGACCGCGAAGGGAAACTCAGAGCACTGGGGCTCCGACCGGACGCAGTGGAGCCAGTGCTTGAAGCACTGTTGCGGGAACCATTGATGAAACCTGGTAACTGACCCTTCACGAGGGGATGTCCGGAAAGCTTCAGTGGGAGTCCACGAAGGTGACTTTGTTGATCTCGCGGAAACTGGTCAGTCCCATCCGCACCTTCTCGAGCGCGCTTTCGCGCAGGCTCTGCATGCCGTTCCGGCGGGCGGCGGCCTTCACATCGCGGATGGGCGCTCGGAGGGTCAACATTTCACGGAGCTCGTCATTCATGCCCATGAATTCGATGATGGCCTGGCGTCCG
>JANYJQ010000094.1 GCA_025358435.1 Holophagaceae bacterium | reverse complement strand
TCCGCCAATTGATCCATCCGGAGGCGCGAGGCGTGGGCGTCGTCGGAAATCCGCGTGAGTTCCCTTTGGGCCCCCTGCAGGAAAACATCCAGGCTGCGGGCGGCGCGGCCCAAATAGAAGCACACCGACAGCAATCCCATCGCCGATGCCAGCAGCGCCACAATGAGAGTGATCTGGAGCGCGATGGGCATGCATCCTCCCGCTTCTTCAACCTAGGCAATTCGAAGGCCTGCGGGGTGAATGCCGGTGGGGTTGTGATCAAGGGCAAAAATCAAAACCTGGCCATTAGAAAATTATAAAAAAGCCCCCACCGCGCAGCTCCGCAAAGGAACTTGTGCCCTTTCGCATCATTGCTCCGGGTGATCTTTCATATGTACTCGGGGGAGCGTAAATTCTCTGGACCAATGAGCCGCACTCGACCGCCGGGAAGAGGAAGCGGGGTCTTGGAACCAGCCGCCCCATGAATCCGGATTGCCGGGGTTTATCCCTAGCGGGAAACGCGATGATCCTCCAACCCCCTCCTCTCTCGCCAAGGCAGACCATCACGGTCGTTCTGGCCGGAGGGCGCGGCAAAAGGCTGGGGGATCTCACGGAAAGGTTTTCCAAGCCGGGCTTGGACTTCGGGGGGCAATTCAAGATCATCGACTTTACGCTCTCCAATTGCGTGAATTCAGGGTTCCGCAGAGTGATGGTGCTCACCCAGTACAACGCCCACAGCCTGCTGGAACACCTGCAATTGGGCTGGAGCTTCCTGAGCGGACAGTTGAATGAGTTCGTGCACGCCTACCCGGCGGAGCAGCGCCAGGGGGTGGAGAACTGGTACGTGGGCACGGCCGATGCCGTGTTCCAGAATCTGCGCAACATCATGGCCCACAACCCCCGCAACGTGCTGGTGCTCGCAGGGGACCATGTGTACCTGATGGACTACAAGACCTTCCTGCAGGACCACCTGGCCACCGAAGCCGATCTCACCATCACCTGCACGGAGGTGCCCAGGGAGGAAGCAAGGAACTATGGTGTTGTCCAGGTGGATGCTCAGGACCGCATTGTGGGCTTCGTCGAAAAACCGGAGGATCCGCCCTGCATCCCAGGCAAGCCGGACCGGGCCCTGGCGAGCATGGGTATCTACTTCTTCAACGCCGGGTTCCTCTACGACCAGCTGAAACGGGATGCCAGCGAGCTGAGATCCTCCCATGATTTTGGCCGGGACCTCATTCCCTATGTTGTCGCGAAGGGGGCCCGCGTGATGGCGCATCGGTTCGAGCGGAGTTGTGTCCAGAGCGCCCCCGGCTCCCCTTACTGGCGGGACGTGGGAACCCTGGATTCGTTCTGGGACGCCAACATGGACCTCACCTGTCCCAGACCGCCGATGGACATCTATGACGATGCCTGGCCAGTCCTCACGCACATGGAGCAGCTGCCGCCCACCAAGTTCATCCGAAGCGAATTGGAGACTTCCTCCACCAACCACGAAAGCGTGGTGGGCATCGGCTGTGTGCTGGAAGGCGCCCGCATCCTGGGTTCCCTGCTCTCGAACCGGGTCCAGATCCATCCCCACAGCCTGGTCGAGGAAACCGTGGTGCTCCCGGATGTGGACATCGGCGAGGGCTCCCGCATGCGCCGCGCGATTCTCGCCAGGGGATGCCGGATTCCGAGAGGATTGGTGGTGGGCGAGGATCCCCGCGAGGATGCCCGCAGATTCCATGTGACCCCCGAAGGCATCACCCTGGTCACACCCAGGCTCCTTCAGCGGAACCTTGTCTGAATGAGGAGGTTCTGTGAACCACTCGGAGCTTTGGACCGAACTTGAATCCCATCCGATGTCCGGGTGGCTGCGGCCCATGGAGGCACCCTCCCGCTTCACCGTTCTGGACCCAGACGCCAGGCTGCTCTGGTGCGGCATCGGAGGCTCCCTGGGGCCCTCCAATACACTTCTGCAGGCCTTGGGAAATTCCCGCCAGCGCCAGGATTGGGTTCCTTTGGCGGGGCCCGAGCAGGAACCAGGACTGCTCAGGTACACCGACCAGCTCGTATTCGCATCCAAGAGTGGACGCACTTTGGAAACGTGGACCTGGATCTCCCACCTTCGCTCGAAGCCCGATTGGGGCCGGTGGAAGCAACCACCGCTCGTCCTCACACAGGATGATGGCAATCCTCTGGCCCGGATGGCCCGGGCCGAAGGCTGGCCTCTCCTGCAGCTGCCCAGCGACGTCGCTAGCCGCTATTCGGCCTTCACTCCCATCGGAACGCTGCCCTTGGCTTGGCTGGGAGGAGACCTGCAGGCGTATCTGCAGGGAGCCAGGCGAGTGGTGCAGGAGACCCAGGACGGGCACGGTCCCTGGGGCTCCAGGGTCTGGATGGCCGTGGAGCAGTTGCTGGAGGGGTACCACCGGAACATCAGGACCTGGGTTCTGATGCCCTACTGCAACCGCCTTCGGGGCCTGGGCGCCTGGTGGGTGCAGTTGGTGGCGGAGAGCCTTGGCAAGATCGCGAAGGACGGGACACGCGTGGGCCTCACACCGATCCAGGCTCTGGGGCCCCAGGACCAGCATTCCCAACTCCAGCGGTGGATCGCCGGCCCCAAGGACGTGGGCATCTTTTTGCTGACGGTGGGAGGTCCCTCCGATGAGGAATACCTTGCTTCCCCTCGCCTATGCCCCTTCCCAGGACTGAGCCGCTGGAAGCCATCCCAGATCCTGGAAGCGGAAGCCGAAGGCACTCAGCATGCTTTGATGGACGCAGGTTTGCCGGTCAACTGGTGGCAGCTGGGCAGCACTCCCAACGAGATGAATCTCGGATGCCTCTTGATGGCCTGGCAGCTCATCATTGCTTTTACGGGCCTCGCCCTGGGCGTGGATCCCTTCGACCAGCCCGCGGTGGAGGAGGGCAAGCACTGGACCGAGTCCATCCTGGGCTTGGGTTCCAAGGGCCAGGGAGTAGCTGCGGAAACCGAGAAGATGGCCGTGCGGTAGGACAGTTCGCGCCGAGGCGGAGGATCATGAGTCCGCAAAGATGGTCTGGATATGCTCCACGGCTTCCCGGTTCAGGATCATGGCGTCGATGCAGTCGCGGTCCAGGGTGGTCTCCCCCTGCATCACCAGGTAGGTGAAGGCATCCTCATTGGTCCAGGCCTGTTTGTAGGGCCGCTCGCTGGTGAGCGCATCAAACACATCGGCCACCGCGATGATCCGGGCCGCGATGGGAATTTCGTCTCCGCTGAGACACTTCGGGTACCCGCTTCCATCCATGGCTTCGTGGTGCAGCTCCGTCACGGACCTGAGAATTCCGATCTGTTCCATGGACTCGATTCCGAAGCTCTTCGTGATGTTGTCCACCAGCTGGCGCCCAAGAGAAGTGTGGGTGCGCATCAGGGTCTTCTCTTCCTGGTCCAGCCTGCCGGTCTTCATCAACACCCGGTCCGGGATCCCGATTTTCCCCACGTCGTGCAACGGGGCGAACTGGAAGATGTGCTCCACCAGTTCATCGTTGAAGGAGTAGAGCCCAAGCCCGTTGAGGTGCCGGGCGATGATGCGGGAGAAGTGGGCCATCCGCTCCAGGTGCCCTCCGAGTTCCGGATCGCGTTGGTGGATCATCTGTATCGCCGTGCGCAAGGCCGCCAGGAGGACTTTGTACTTATCCTGCTCCTCGTACACCATCTGGCCGATGAGGTGTCCGAAGAGGTCCAGGTTCTCCAGCACCTCCGGCGTGAAGCAGTTGGTCTCCCGGGAATTGAAGAAAATCATGGCCACCAGCAGGGACTCGCGGAAGATGGGCAGGGCGTAGCTCGCACGGTAACCCTGCTCCCAGATCCGCCGTGTGTGGGTGTGTTCCCCGCCGCTGAAGAGGGACAGGTCGTTCACCACCCGGGGGCTCCGCAGGTGGATCACCTGGTGGAGCGAAGGCGCCTCTTCCAGGGAGGACTCGTAATTGGACAAAGGATTGTCCCCGCCGCTGCTGTGCAGGTAGGTCTTCAAAGTCTGGGTGTCCTCATCCACGAGCGCCACCGCCACCCGGGCCAGGAAGGGATGCCGGGCCTGGATGATCCGGTGCAGATCTCCCACACGCTCGCGGAGGGGCTGCATGCCGCCAAGGTTGGCAAGTTCGTCCTGGTGCTGGAAAATCGTATTGGTGGACATCTCGATTCCTCAACGGAGGTTGCGCTCAAGGGGACGGCATCTGGCAGGCAGACACCAGGGCAGCAGGAAGATAGAGTTCCCGGACGTAGTCCATGACCATGCGGTCCGCATTGCACCGCCAGGCCATGGTCCGGATGGAACGCTTCACATGGCGCATCCAGTTGCGCGGGACTCCATCTTCATCGCGGCTGTAGTAAAGGGGGACGACCGCATCCTCCAGCAGCCGAAAAAGGTTTTCCGCATCGCGTCCATGCTGGATTTCGGGGTTCACGTGGACCTCGCCGTTGCCGATCGCGAATCCGTTCTCCCCGTCATAGGCTTCCGCCCACCAGCCATCCAGCACGGAGATGTGGAGCGCCCCATTCATGACAGCCTTCATTCCGCTGGTGCCGCAGGCCTCCATGGGCCTCCGGGGCGTGTTGAGCCAGGCATCCACACCCTGGTAGAGCTGGCGCCCCACGTGGATGTTGTGTCCTTCCAGAAAGACGATATGGCGATTGAACCTGGGATCATCGGCGAGCCGCGCCACTTGCTGGATGAGGGCCTTTCCCTCGCGGTCCGCCGGGTGGGCCCGTCCCGCGAAGATGAGGTTCACCGGGCCTTTGGGATTGTTCAGCAGTGCCGCCAGACGGTCCAGGTCCGTGAAGAGCAGGTCGGGCCTCTTGTAGGGAACGAAACGTCGGGCGAATCCGATGGTCAGAGCCTCCGGATCCAAGGGCGGCGGATCCAGGGGAGGCAACTCCAGGCGTTCCCGCATGCGGGCGACCTGGCTCCGTGCAAACCGGATGGTCCGGGCCTTGAGAATCTGCCGTATCTCCCAGATTTCTCCAGGGTCGATGAATTCGATGGGGGTCCACGTGGACGGGTGGGCCATCGCCTCCTTCCAATTGGGAGACAGCCGGGCCGTGTAGATGTCGTTCACTTCAGGGGCCAGCCAGGTTGATAGGTGCACCCCGTTGGTCACGTGGCCGATGGGCACTTCCTCCGGCTTGCGGCCTGGCCAAAGCACTTGCCACATCTCACGGGCGACCGCCCCGTGGAGGGCGGAGACCCCATTCGCCCGCCGGGAGTGGCGGAGGGCCATCACCGTGGGCATGAACGGTTCAGTAGCATCGTGAGGATGGGTCCGGCCCAGACCAAGGACCTCCTGAAGATCAAGGCCCATGCCTTCGGCCAGGGTGCGCAGGTGGTCCTCCGCCAAGCTGGGTGGAAACTTGTCATGACCTGCCTCGACCGGCGTGTGGGTCGTGAATACCGTGGAACCAGCCACCTCGCGCAAGGCCTTCCTGGGATCCATGCCGCATATCTCCATCTTCTGCCGAGCCCATTCCAGGATGGCAAACGCGCTATGGCCCTCGTTGAGATGGAGGGCGCCGGGTGTGATGCCCAGGCACCTCAAGGCTCTCATTCCACCCACCCCAAGGAGCAGTTCCTGCTGTATCCGGGTGCGCTGGTCGCCGCCGTACAGCCGGGCTGCGACCTGCTGGTCCAAGGAGTCGTTATCAGGATCATTGGTGTCCAGGAGCAGCAGTTTGACCCGTCCCACTTCAGCCATCTGGATGCGCAGGTAGACAATCCGGCCTGGCAGTTCCACGCCCACCCGAAGGGGTTTCCCACCTGCATCCTTCACCATGTTCAAGGGCAGGTCCTTCACATAGAAAGGCTCCATCACGTCCTGTTGCCAATACTCCTTGTCCAATACCTGGTGGACGTAGCCTTCGCGGTACAGCAGGCCCACGCCTACGAGGGGCACATCGAGATCCGAGGCCCCCTTCAGATGGTCCCCCGCCAGGATTCCCAGGCCACCGGAGTAGATCGGAATGCATTCGTGCAGGCCGAACTCCGCCGAGAAATAGGCCACAGGCCGCGACTTCAGGGCCCCGGCACGGATCAGCCCCCAGGTCGTAACGGGGTTCAAATATTCCGTGAGCTGCCGCCGGGCTCTATCGATGCGCGAGGGCAGGTCCGTCTCCCGGATCCGCTCATCCACCTGGGCCTCGTCCAACTCCTTGAGCACCGCCACGGGGTTGCGGTGGACCCGGGTATAGGAATCCTCGTCAAGTTCGTGGAAGATGGCCCGCACCTCGGGCCTCCAGGTCCACCAGAGGTTCTGGGCCAGGATCAAGAGCTTGTCCCGCATGGACTCCATGAAGGCCTCCTCAGGAGCGGAGAACTGAAAGCGTGAGGATCTGCAAGACAAGCTTCTCCCTTGCCGTGCGAAGGAAAGCCACCCGATCGCCACCCGCCCCGCGCAAGAGGGCGGGCAGGTCGAAGGTGTGCGCCGCCCCAACTGCCACGGAGGCTCCCGGAGGAGAACGGCTTTAGTATAGGTTCGCGTCCCACCCCGTGATCCGTGCCTTATGTCAACTTCTCCCGGCCCCAGGGTGGTAAGGGAATTAATCTGCCAATGCCCACTGCTACCTGAGGTCTTCATGTTCCGTCCCGTCATGGAACCTGCTCCCGGCACCCATTCGGTGGGTTACGTCGGAGATCGCCTCCAAGTGCGCCTGACCCATTCCAGAGCGGGATCACCGGACTGGAAGGCCTTCCTGCGCACCAACCTGACCCGCGGCGCCTGCGCGCGAGAAGAGGTGATCGGCCTCGCCGGTGTCGTGTCCCGGGAACCGCGCACCTTCGCGGGCGCTTCCTGGAGAGACATCCCTTTGAGGGTGAAGGAGGGGATTTGGTTTCTGGATCTTCCCTTGACGGAGGTCGGCCACTTCAGGGCCAAGGCCTACTGCGTGGATCCGGAGGGCCGACAGCATTGGCCTGAAGGGAGCGATTTCGGCCTATCCGTCAACCCTGGCAAATTACGCAGCGCCAATGTGATCTACTGCGCCTTCCCCCGGCTCTTCGGCACGATCCCATCCAGCGATCCGGCCACGGAAATCGCTTCGAAGATGCTGGATAAGGAGGGTTGGGCGGCCATTCCGCCTTCCGGAAAATTGCGGGATCTCACGGCCCAGATCCCCCACATCTTCGGGTCCCTGGGGTGCCACATCCTGCACCTGCTGCCGCTGGCTCCCACGCCCACCACCTATGCGCGGTTTGGACAATTCGGCAGCCCCTACGCGACCCTCGACCTGACCGCCATCGATCCGGCGCTCGTCTCTTTCGATGGGCGGACCACCGCCGAGGATCAATTCCGCGAACTGGCGGATGCGGTGCATGCCCGGAGCGGGATGGTCTTCCTGGACCTCGTGGTGCACCACACCGGATGGGGATCGCGATTGATGGAAGAGCACCCTGGCTGGTTCCGGCGGGAGGAAGGACGGTTCAAGAACCCTGGCGCCTGGGATGTGGTGTGGGGGGACCTGGTGGAGCTGGAGGACACGCACCCCCATCTCTGGGATCTCCTCGCAGAGGCTCTTCTCGTGTGGTGCCGGCGCGGCGTGGACGGCTTCCGCTGCGATGCAGGCTACATGGTCCCTCTTGCGGCGTGGCAATACATCCAGGCGCGCGTGCGGCAGATCTTCCCGGATTCGGTCTTCCTGTTGGAAGGCCTTGGCGGCGCCTGGGAGATCACCGAAACGCTCCTAGGCGAAGGGGGCATGCAGTGGGCCTATTCCGAGCTTTTCCAGAACTACGACGGGCAGCAGGTCTCCGCCTACCTGGACCACACCATCCGGCAAGCGGACCGGCTGGGGCCCCTGGTCCACTACAGCGAAACCCACGACAATCCCCGGTTGGCCGAGAAGGGCGCGATCTGGTCCGTGATGCGGAACCGTTTGTGCGCCCTGACGAGCGGGTGTGGCGCCTTTGGCTACACCGGCGGAGTGGAGTGGCTGGCGCAGGAGCGGATCGATGTGCATGGGCGCAGCGACATGGCCTGGGGCCACGAGCCGAACATCATTCCGGAACTGGCCCGACTGGCCGACCTGTTGGCGAACCACCCCTGCTTCTTCGATGGCGCCAAACTCCGCCGCCTCAGTCCGGATGGATCCCAGGTGTTGGCTCTGGAACGCATCTCAGAGGAAGCAGCGGACCGCTGCCTCGTGTTGGTGAACCTGGATCCGGACCATCCCGGATCCCTGGTTCTGCTAGGCGAAGATGGGCTCCTTCTCCGCGCCTTCAAATCGAACCTGTTGGGACAGGCCCTGCCTCCGCGGCACTCCCTTGCAGATGGTTGCGAAGTGGAGCTGGGTCCAGGCGATGCCGTTTGTCTGGCGGAATCATCTGTGCCCAAAGGCCTGTCCGGAGACGCCTACCGGCGCGCTCGAGCTCAGTCCGCATGGGCACTGCAGCAACTTGACTTCGCATTCCCTGCTGAATGCCTTGGGCCCTGCGACTGGCGCACCCTGGGCACCGTGGCCGCCCGGGATCCCCTGGCCTTCCTCGGCTCGATGGCAAGGGTCAGGGAAGAGGATCTGGAGACGAATCTTTTGGGCGCCTTGGAACGTGCCATGGACGCGGGGCATTATCCTGCGGTCCAGCTTTGGGAAGCATCTGACCTGAAACGCGTGCTGCCGGTCCCGCCAGGCCACTGGGTGCTCTTCCGGGATCCGGAGCCCTTCAGGCTGATGCTGCGAGGCGGCAGCACCGAGTGGCACGCACAGTCCATCCCTGTGGTTGGCGGCCATGTCGCCGCCTACCCACCGCGGACTGGGCTCCATGAAGACATATTCGATTTGGAATTCCTGCGTTCGGTGGAACCCTTCCACAGAGAGAAGGCCAAGATCCGATTTCTTGGAGCAGAACCAACCCAGACCACGAGCGTGCAGGAAGGCTTGGTGCTGCTCACCAACGGCCGCGGAGCCATGGCCCGAATTCCGGCCGACCTGGGTCAGGTCACTTCGAAGTACGACAGCCTCCTGGGCGCCAACCTGGATCCGCGTGATCCCTGCGATAGGCAGGTGCTCGCCAAACGGACCAGGGTCTGGGTGAACGTCGATGGTTTTCTCACCGCGTTGGGCGCAGCCTCCCTGGAATCCGTTGAACCAGGCCCACCCGCCTGCTGGACCTTCTTGGTGAATGCAGGGGACGGACGGCGGTTGCGGTTGTGGATGAAAGCCGACATGGTCCAGAACCGAAACGCCGTGATACTCCGCTTCGGCCGGCCCCAAGCGGGAGAAATTCTTTGGGAAGCCGATGTCAGCCTCACCATCCGGCTGGACTTGGAGGACCGCTCTTTCCACCAGGAAACGGAAGCTTCACCGGATTTGGATCGGCACTGGAACATCAACACCAGGGCCTTGGAAGACCGGACGGGGTTCATGTTCCAGCCAGCCTCCGACCGCCTGCTCCGAGCCTGGGCGGATGATGGCGCCTATCATCCAAAGCCGGAGTGGAGTTACGGCGTGGCACATTCCCTGGAGGGAGAGCGCGGCCAGAGGGACCATGGCGATGCCTGGAGCCCAGGGTGGTTCGAACTGCCCTTGGGGGCCGGGGGAACCAGAACGCTGACGGTCTGCGCCGAGCTGGAAGATCCGCCCGCGGTGGCGCGGATGAATGCACCCCAAGAGAAGTTTGAAGATCGGCTGCGGCAGGCCACCCGGGCATTCCTCGCGGTCCGCGGAGAAGGGTGGACGGTCATCGCAGGGTTTCCCTGGTTCCTGGATTGGGGCCGGGACGCAGCGGTCGTGGCGCGTGGCCTGGCGGATGGTGGCATGATCTCCGAGGCCCGCAGCGTATTGCTCACCCTTGCGGCCGAGGAGCGGCAGGGCAGCCTGCCCAACCGCCTGGGCTCTGGCGGGGACCGGGTCACTTCGGACGCGCCGCTTTGGTTCGCCTTGGCCTGCGAGGAGACCGCCGCAGCTTCGGGACAGGATTTCTACAATTCGGCGCTTCCGGATGGAAGGACCCTCCGCGAGGTGCTTCTTTCCCTCGGCCGCAATCACCTGTCAGGCACTGCAGCCGGTGTGCGCATGGATCCGGAATCAGGCCTCGTCTTCAGCCCTGCCCGCCATACATGGATGGATACGGGCTACCCGGCCTGCACGCCGCGGGAAGGCTATCCCATTGAGATCCAGGTTCTATGGATCAGGCTCCTGCGCCAGATGGCGCACCTGGATAAAGCCAAGGAACGCGAAACCTGGAAAGGACTGGCTGCCAAGGCTCAGGCGAACCTTGAGCGCTTCTGGATCGAAGAGGCTGGCTGGTTCGCGGATGTGCTGGAAGCCTCGGAGGGAACGGCTGCCGCAGGTGCCAGCCGTGATGCGCGCCTCCGTCCAAATCAACTCCTTGCGATCACCCTGGGTTGCGTGGCCGGCCCCCGGGCCCAGCGCATGGTAGCTGCGGCCACACGCCATCTTTTGGTGCCCGGAGCATTGCGAAGCCTGGCACCCTTGCCCGCAGATCCTCCCCGGCCACTCCATTCGAGTGAAGGAAATCTTCTCAATGATCCGGTTTATCCCTTCTGGGGCCGTTACCAGGGGGACGAAGATACCCAACGCAAACCCGATACCACAACGGAACCGCCTGGGTCTGGTGGCTTCCCCTCTACTGTGAAGCGCTGGCGGTGGCCTGGGACTTCGATCCCATAGCGCTCGATGCGGCCCGGGCCCATCTCGGCGGCCTTGGACGGCTTTTGGGAGAGGGCTGCCTGGGCCACTTGCCGGAGATCCTGGATGGAGATGCGCCACACCAGCCGAGAGGTTGCGATGCCCAGGCCTGGAGCGCTAGCGAGGCGCTGCGGGTGTGGATGCGGCTGAAGCCGCCTGACTGAGGAGGAGCGACCATGAAGCAGACTCCACGTCCTGAAGCAGCGTTCTGGCACCTGACCCCGCTCCGCATCAGCTTGGCCTATGCCTTGATCGCGATCATTGGCGCCAGCATCGCGGATTGGTTCATCAGCCGGGCCCCCCACATCTACAGCTTCCATTTCATCTTCGGAAAAGATCTCCTGTTCGTTGCCATCACCGCGGTCCTGGTGCACCTGTTCGTCTCCCATGAACTCAGGCTCCTCCGGGAGTCTTACTTTGCCCTGGAAGAAGAGCGGAGCTTCATCCACTCGCTGGTCCAGAGCCTATCGGAAGGAATCGTCGCCACCGATGCGAAGGGCGGCATCACGATCATGAACCGGGCCGCCCATCACCTTTCCGATGTGCCGGATTATCTCGTCAACCATTCCTCGGGTGTCTCTCCTTTCCGGCCACCTGGAGGGGTCTTTCTCCTGACGGCCCAGAACCCGATCCATCGGTCCCTGCGAGGCGAGACCGTGCACAATCTGGAACTGGAATTGCGTACGCCCGCAGGGGCCATCCGGTCCATCCTGGCCAACGCGAGCCCCATCAAAGCCAGGGACGGATCCCAGGGAGGCGCGGTGATGGCGCTGCTGGATGTGACCGAGTCGCGCCGCCATGCCTACCAGGCCATGCATGATCCATTGACCGGCCTGCCGAATCGGGTGCTCTTCATGGATCGTCTGGACCAGGCTTTGAAATCGCGGAGCCGCAAACCCTTTCTGCTGGCGGTCCTCTTCCTTGATCTGGACGGATTCAAACCCGTCAACGATGAATTGGGGCACGCGGCTGGCGATGCGTTGTTAAGAGCCGTCGCTGAACGGATGCAGGGCTGTTTGCGGCCCGGGGATACGCTTGCGCGCTTCGGCGGCGACGAATTCATTTTTCTCCTGGACGATCTGGATGATGCCTCGGAAGCCGAGATGGTGGCAGTCCGGGTCATCGAGCTGCTGGAACGCCCCTTCAAGCTGAACGAGAACCACGTCTCCATCAGCGGCTGCATCGGTGGAGTCCTCCCTGCGCCCGGGGCCACCGCGAAGGCCATCGTGGATCAGGCCGACGCCGCCATGTACCAGGCCAAGCATCTGGGCCGGGGGCGCTTCATCATGGTCTTGCCCGATTCCACGGCTCCGGATCCGGGACATGATAGGTGAGCCCGCACACAGGAGTTGGACACCATTGGTGGATCATTCCGACCGGATGGCATCGATGACGCTAAGCTTGGCGGCTTTCAGGGCCGGAAAGAATCCTGCGGCGGTCCCCACCAGGAAAGAGAACCCGAATCCCAGGAGCACCGCCCAGCCTTGGGCGAGCGCCGAAAGGTCCAATTGCTGAAGGATCCATACGCTCGTCAAAGCCAAGCCGATTCCAAGTAAGCCGCCGAATAAGGCCAGGGCCAAGGCCTCGAGTAAGAACTGGGCCATGACGTTTCCCTGGGTGGCGCCTACGGCCCGGCGGAGGCCTATTTCCTGGGTCCGCTCTGTTACGGCCACCAGCATGACATTCGAAATGCCGACTCCTCCTACCACCAGGCTGATGGTTGCCGCGATGCCCAACAGCATCGTGATGACCCCGCTTTGTTTGGCCGCAGCATCCAGCCAATCCTGCTGGAGGTGGATATTGAAATCGTTCTCGTCCCCGTTTTTCAGGTGGTGGCGTTGCCTGAGGAGGGTCGTGATTTCAGCCTCGGCCTGGACGACGAGATCTTCCCTCACCACCGAGATGGCGATCTGCTGGATCCTGTCCCGGCCCATGACCTTCCGCATGACTGTGGTGTAGGGGGCGTGGATGGTGTCGTCCTGGTCCCCTCTGGGACCGCCTCCCTTGCGTTCCAGGATGCCGATCACTTCGAAGGGGAGCTTGCCGATGCGGATGGTTTTCCCAAGCGGATCTTCGCCATGGAGAAACAGGTTCTCCTGGACGGTCTTGCCCAGGACACACACCTTCGCCTGGCTCCGCACCTCCTCATCACTGAAGTAGCGGCCCTTCTCTAGATTCCAAGGGTTGATGGAAAGGTACATGGGATTGACCCCAAGCAGGGTGCCTACAAGCCAGTTGGTGTTCTGGTAGACCGCAGGGCGGGGCGACCGCACCACGGGGGTCGCGGCTGCAACCGTATCCTTCAATTCCCGTTGGATGGCATCCGAGTCTTCGAAGGTGAGCGTGGGGACGGCGCCAAGGCCCAGGGGGCCAGCCACAGCCTTCGAATGGGAGCTGGGATGCACGATGACCACGTTGGTGCCCATGGTGCGGATGATGTCCTGGGTCGCCTGCTTGCTGCCCTCCCCTATGCCGATCATCACGATCACGGCGGCAACCCCGATGACGATCCCCAGGGTGGTGAGCGCGCCCCGCAGCCTGTTTTTGCCCAGGCTGGAGAACGTGATGAAAACCAGGTCCCTTGGATCCACAGTTCATCCCCCTGTGCGGCAGCCAACTCCAGTCTCCAGGATGGACCCGGCAGGAGCAGGCGCCCCAGGTCTTACGGGAAGTGTGCCCTCTGGCACAGTCTGGAGAATCCAAGCCCTCGGCTAGATCTGCCGCTTTCTCATCACTGCGTTGCATCGAAGCGGACCATTGCTGCGGTTACTGCGGTTGTTGCGGCTGCTTCGGCGCAGTGGAATTCTAAACAGGCCCTTGGATTTTCAACGGAGGTTGTGGGGGATGGACGGCATGGCCCGATGTTGACCCAGAGCCGCCCCGCAGCTTGCAAAGGCTTCAAGCCGGGGCACGTCCACCAAGCGGATCACCGGAAAAGTGTTCCGGATCATCCCTTCATCGTCCAACTGCCGCAGGGCGCGGCTGAAGGTAGAGCGGCTGCAAGCGATGTAGTGGGCCAGATCCTCCTCCCCTTCCGGGAATTCCAGCAGGAAGCGGTTCGGGTTACGGCGGTGCTGATCGAGCAGAAGTTTGGCGACGCGCTCGGTGACGCTGTGAAGGCTCATTCCCTCCAGGACCCCCACAATGTTCCGGAACTTGGCGCAGAGGTGGTGGTGGATGGCCTCTCCGAGTTCCTCATGCTTGAAGGCCAATCGGCGCAGCGGTTCCGCAGGGATGAACCAGCAGGTCGCATCCGTATGCGCTACCACGCTGCAGGAGGTCGGCTCTCCATCGAACACCGGGATGATTCCTACACTGTCACCGGGGAGCAAGATCTGCAGAATCTGGAACCGGCCCTGGGCGCACTTCCGGCGCACGCTCAGTTTCCCGGAGATTAGGAGATAGGCCCCCTGGGCCAGCTCCCCCTGCGCATAAACCTGTTGGCCCGCCATGAAACTTCGCGGTTCCTTGAGAGCGTCGAAGGCTTTTTGAACTTCGGGGTCAAAGCTGGGTAGGAAATCCCTCTCCCGGGGCCATGGGGAATAGGCATCGAGGCAGTGGTCGTGGCTAGGTTCGGTGTACATAATCACGCCTGCAAATAAATCGGACGCTATGAATCCCAAATACCAAGGCCCTCAATGTAATCCTTTTGTCGTGAAGGCCAATAGTGCTCTAGGACAAAAATCTTCAAGCAGGAGCGAATTGTGCTGTTTGGCACAAATCAACTGGATTGGGGTGTCCGGAAATGCTTTGGGCTTGGGTCTTGCTTTTCAATCTATTTGCCTGGATCCATGAATCCGAATTGCCAGAGCCTTTGAAAAAGTAAGTAGGGGCCGGGTGATTTCGGGGCCAATTTGGTTCACCCGATTTTTCTTGGCTTCAAGCTGCATCAAGGAGGGACCACGCTTGGGTTTCTGGTGCCATGCGGCCAAGGATCAGGACCCTTTTTATTGGTTCCAGGATCCTTCATCCCCCGCTAGAATTAAGGTTTTTCGCGGGTTTCCATGCATATCCAGGAACTGATTCTGCGCCTACAGCGCTTTTGGGCTGATCGCGGCTGCCTTATTGGGCAGCCCTACGACATCGAGAAGGGTGCGGGCACCATGAACCCGCTGACCTTTTTTGGCGCGCTGGGGAAGAAACCATGGAACGTGGCCTATGTGGAGCCCTCACGTCGTCCCGCCGACGGCCGCTATGGCGAGAATCCCTTCCGGGTCTACAAGCACCTTCAGTTCCAAGTGATCCTCAAGCCCAGTCCGGCCAAAGTTCAGGAACTATACATCGAGTCGCTATCTGCTTTGGGAATTGACCTCAGCAAGCACGATCTGCGCTTCGAGGAAGACAACTGGGAATCGCCGACCCTGGGCGCCTGGGGCGTGGGCTGGCAGGTGGTGCTGGACGGTATGGAGATCAGCCAGTTCACCTACTTCCAACAGGTGGGCGGCCTGGATTGTCGGCCCGTGAGCGCCGAACTGACCTATGGCATCGAACGCATCTGCATGTTCCTGGGCGGCTACGACAACATCTTCGACCTCACCTGGGGCGAAGTGAAAACCGACGAGGGCGTTTTCCCCATCACCTACCGCCAGGTCCGCCAGCGCGAGGAATTCGAGCTATCCGCCTACTCCTTCGAGCATGCGGATCTGAATCTGCACCGCACGCTCTTCGATGCCTTCGAAAAGGAGGGCTGGCGGCTTCTGAAGGACCACGGCCATTTCCGCAGCGCCTACGAACAGGCCCTGAAGATGAGCCACACCTTCAACGTGCTGGATGCGCGGGGCGCAGTGAGCACCACCGAAAGACCCGGCGTCATCAAGCGCGTGCGGGATCTGGCGAGCTCCTGCGCGAAGGCGTATCTAGAGCATGAAGAACCTTCCACAGATTCCACTGAGGACACAGATTCTAAAACCAAGATCGCGGGGGTGGCGAAATGAGCGGGACCCGCACCTTCCTGCTGGAACTGCACTGCGAGGAGATCCCGGCGCGGTTTCTGGAGCCGCTGACAGCGGAACTGGAGCTCAAGCTTTCAGAATGGCTGAAGGCCAATCAGCTTGATCTGGCCGCCGAGGATGACAACGAAGCCACCTCCTTCAGCATCGGGCTCTACTCCCCCCGCAAGCTGACCTGGGAAGTGCTGAACGTCCCCGTCCAGCAGCCGGATCAGACCGAGACCCAGGTGGGACCGCCGCAGAAAATGTGCCTGGATGCCGAAGGCCAGCCCACCCAGACAGGCCTGAAGTTCGCCGAGAAATGGGGCGTTGACTTCGCCGCGGTGCGTTTCGAACAGCCTGCCGGCAAAAAGGAGCCCTGTGCGGTGGTGACCCTTACGAAAAAGGGACGGCCCACCAAGGATCTGCTCGCGGAGGCCATGCCCGGTCTCATCACCTCCCTGCACGTGCCCAAGGCCATGCGCTGGGGGAACTCGGAGTTCGAATTCGTGCGGCCCATCCGCAACGTGCTCTGCCTGTTCGGGGAGGAGGTCGTGGACTTCACGGTGGACGGCGTCCGCAGCTCCAACTCCACCTGGGGGCATCGCCTGCACCACATGGCAAACCCTGCTCCCGTTGAAATCCAGCGTCCCGAAGACTACGAAGCCGCGCTCGAAAAAGCTGGCGTCGTCGTGTCGTTCGACCAGCGACGAACCCGCATGGAAGCCCAGCTCCACAACCTGGCCAAGGCAATCGATGGCCGCGTGGTGATGGATGAGGAGCTGCTGGACACGCTGGCGGAGATCGTGGAATTCCCGATGATCGTGCGGGGCGAATTCCCCAAGGAATTCCTGGAACTGCCCAAGGAAGTGCTGGTGACTTCGCTGAAGGAGCACCAGAAATCCTTCTGCATCGAAGACGCGAAAGGCGAACTGCTGCCCTTTTTCCTGGCGGCAGCCAACCGCATGGATGATCCCGCAGGCTTCGTGAAAGCTGGCAATGAATGGGTATTGAAGGCCCGTCTCTACGACGCGCGGTTCTTCTTCGCCGAAGACCGAAAATCTAAGCTGGAGCTTCGTCTAGACAAATTGAATTCATTGACTTTCCAACGGGATCTCGGAACTTATCGAGAGAAATCGATTCGCATCCGTGACATCGCTGACGCCGTGGCCCGGAAAATCGACCCTGGCATGATCGACGACTTGAGGGGAGCGGCGATGGTGTGCAAATGCGACCTTCGAACCCTGATGGTGGGCGAATTTCCCGAACTCCAGGGCGTCATGGGCGGCGAGTATCTCCGCCTTGAAGGGAAGACTAATATTTGGCTCGCGGTCAAAGAACACTATCATCCCACCAGCGCAGATGACGGCCTGCCCAGCACACCGATGGGATCTGCATTGGCTCTCGCTGACAAACTGGACACGGTGGTGGGCTGCTTCGCGGTGGGGATCATCCCGTCGGGTTCCAAAGACCCGCTTGCATTACGCCGTGCCGGGCAGGGCGTGGTGAGGATTCTCTGGGAACAGGCCTGGGCGGTCGATGTCATGGAGCTGGCGCGCATCGCGCTTGGGGTGGTGGGAGCCAAAGCCACCAAGCCCGAATCCGACACCCTCCAGGCGCTCGAATCCTTCTTCCGGGATCGAGTCGCTTACCAGTTGGAGCAGGCTGGCTACGCTGGCCCTGTGCGGCGTTCCGCGCTGCCCGTGGGCTGGAGCAATCTCGTGGATCTCAAGGCGCGTTGCGAGGCCCTGGCGGCCTTCGCCGAAGACCCCCGCTTCGCCTCACTGGCACAAAGCGCCAAGCGCATCGGCAACATCCTCAAGGATGAAGCGCCAGCCGAGACTTTCGAGAGCACCGTGCTGAAGCAGGCCGAAGAGAAGGCGCTGGCGGCGCGTCTCGCGGCACTGGAATCCGCCCCGGACACGACAACTCTGCTCACCACCCTCGCCGAACTTGCCCAGCCCCTCGAAGCCTTCTTCACCGCCGTCATGGTGAAGTGCGAGGACGCCGCCCTGCGCGCCGCAAGGCTATCGCTGCTGCACCGCCTACGCCTAGCCTTCCTTCGCGTGGCGGATTTTTCGCAATGGCAGTGATTCCAGAACGACCGACCAACGGCAAAGTCCCAAAATGAACCACAAAGGCACGGAGATCCACGGATAACCTTTTTCTACGCCTTTGTGTATTTGTGGTGAATAGCTTTCTTTTCCATCGTGGCTCCTTCGGGTTTTTGAGGTCCCCATGCATCACGAGCGCATCGTCATCCTCGATTACGGCAGCCAGTACACGCGGCTCATCACACGGCGGCTGCGGGAATTGGGGGCGTTCGGTCTGGTATATCCGGCGGGCGCGACCGCGGAGCAGATCGGCGGGGCGGATTTGCGGGGGGTGATCCTCAGCGGCGGGCCGAATTCCGTGCTGGAAGATGGCGCGCCCGGCATCGATCCGAAAATATTCGAACTGGGTGTTCCGGTGCTCGGCATCTGCTACGGACAGCAGCTCATGGCGCGGGATTTCGGCGGGAAGCTGCACCGCTCCGCGCAGCGCGAATATGGGAAGGCGACCATCCGGTGCCAGGGCCAGGACAGCGTCCTGTTCGCGGGCATGGCGGGGGAGCAAGTGGTATGGATGAGCCACGGCGATCATGTGGAGAAAGCACCGGAAGGCTACATCGTGACAGCGTCCACATCGACCGTGCCCGTGGCGGCCATGGAAAACCGAGCCTTGCGGCGCTATGGCATCCAGTTCCATCCCGAAGTCACCCACAGCCTGAACGGCAGCGCGCTGCTCCTGAATTTCCTTGAGCACTGCGGCATGATGCTGGACTGGAATGCGGGGCATTTCATCGAGGAAAAGGTCGTCCAGATCCGCGCGCAAGTCGGCGGCGGCCGCGTGGTCCTGGGGCTCAGCGGCGGTGTGGATTCCAGCGTGGCGGCATTGCTGCTGCACCGGGCCATCGGCAAGCAGCTCACCTGCGTCTTCGTCGACCACGGACTCATGCGCAAGGACGAGATGAAGCAGGTCCAGGCCTACTTCGCGCCATTCGATCTGAACGTTGTGTGGGTGGATGCCAGCGAGGAATTCCTCGGAAAGCTGGAATGCGTCACGGACCCGGAAACCAAGCGCAAGCTCATCGGCTCGACCTTCATCGATGTCTTCGACCGCGAGGCCAAAAAGATCGCCGCGGATTTCCTGGGCCAGGGCACGACCTATCCCGATGTCATCGAGAGCAGCGGCATCGGCGGCGCGGTGCTGGTGAAGAGCCACCACAACGTGGGCGGACTGCCCGAACGCATGAAGCTGAAACTGGTGGAACCCCTGCGGGAATTATTCAAGGATGAAGTCCGCAAAGCGGGCATGGCGTTGGGTCTGCCCGAGGAGATGAACCAGCGCCATCCCTTCCCAGGCCCAGGCCTGGCGGTGCGCCTGCCGGGTGCCATCACGCGGGAACGGGTGCGCATTCTCCAAGAAGCCGATGCCATCTTTCTCGATGAATTGAAAACCAGCGGTTGGTACGCCAAGACTAGCCAAGCTTTCGCTGTGCTGCTGCCGGTCCAGACCGTGGGCATCATGGGCGACGAGCGCACGTTCGAATTCATGTGCGCGCTCCGGGCCGTGACCAGCGAAGACTTCATGACGGCTGATTGGGCCCGGCTGCCCCACGAACTGCTGGACCGCATCGCCCAGCGCATCGTCCGCGAGGTGAAGGGCATCAACAGGGTGGTATTCGACATCACGTCGAAACCGCCCGCCACGATCGAGTACGAGTAGGGTAAAAACCAAAACAGAGGTGAACCCAGTAACCGGGGTAAACAGAAATAATTTTCTGTTTCCTCTGATCCCCTGGCGGCCTCTGTGTTTAGTATTCTCACTGAGGGAACCTCATGATCCCGATCCTGACTGTCGACGAGATGCGCACCTTGGAACACTTGGCCATCGAGTCGGGGCGGGTGTCATCGCTGGAGCTTCAGGAGCTCTCGGCGAAAGGCGCGGCGGCGCTGATTCCCGAGGGTGTGTGTGTGGATGTGGTGGCGGGGCCGGGGAACAATGGCGGCGATGCCTTGGCGGTCGCGCGATTGTTGAACGAGCGCTGGCAGGAAGTGCGGGTGTGGGCCCTTTCGCCCGAGCCCGCCTGGTCCGGAGATGCCGGGATCCAGCATCAGCAATGGCTCGCCGTGGGGGGTGAGGTCGGCTTTACGGCGAATCCAGCAACAGAACCGCGCCTGAGAGAATCCGCATGGTTCGTGGATGGCATGTTCGGCCTGAGCGCTAACCGTTCATTGAGTGGAGTAGGAAAAGCGTGGGCGGACCATTGGAGTTATCGCAAAGGCCACTGCGAGGTTCTGGCCTTGGACCAGCCATCAGGCCTTCACCCGGATGATCCGGACTTCCTGGAAAGCTACGCCACCCGCACCGCATGCTTTGGATACCGGAAGCTATGCCACACCTTGATGCCTGCCCGAGCCGCCTGTGGCGAGATCACGGTGGTGGATCTGGGAATCATCTACTTCAACCCGGCCCCCAGGAAGGCGGGGATTGTTCCGAGGCACTGGCTGGTGAACAAGATCCAGCCCGGTTCCCACCCCTGGAATACCAATAAAGGAGACAAAGGCCATCTGGTCATCCGCGCGGGAAGCCTTGGCATGAGCGGCGCCGCAGTGCTGGCGGCCCTCGGCGCGCTGCGGGTGGGAGTGGGACTGGTGACGGTCCTCACGGATGCCGAAGTCCGCGCAGAAATCGCCGCCCAAGTGCCCGAGGCCATGGTGCGGACCTGGGAAGGCGTGATCCCGGAGAACACGGATGTATTGTTGGTCGGTCCCGGCGGAGTCAGTGAAATCCCTGAATGGAAGGGCCCATTGGTTTTGGACGCCTCGGCCCTGAAGGACGGCGAAGGCTCCGCGTGGATGGCTCGGCCTGACACGATCATCACGCCACACCCGGGGGAATTCTCCCGGTTGTTCCGGCTCCCGAAAGCCGAGTCCACCCGGGCAAGGCTGAACCAGTCCCGGGCCGTGGCAAATGGTCCCGGCGTCCTGCTGCTAAAAGGAGCGCAAAGCATCACGACGGAAGATGGTTATCTCTACATCAACGACAGTGGGCATTGGGGTCTCGCAACGGGCGGCACGGGTGATTTTCTCGCGGGCATGGTCGCGGGGCTCCGGGCCCAGGATCTCAGCGCCCGCGCTGCGGCCATCAATGCCACCTGGCTCCATGGCAAATGCGCCGACCGCCTGGGTCCAGGACCGTTGTTGCCCCGGGATCTGGCGGAAGAACTGCCAAAACTCCTCCGGGATCTATACGCCGGGCGGCCTGCATGAAAACCCGGTATCTGAGCGACGATACCGCCACAGAGCAGCTTGGCGAGGAGTTGGCGAAGCTCACGCCGAGGGGCGGGACCTGGCTGCTTCGCGGCGAGCTCGGGGCTGGAAAGACCACCTGGGCGCGCGGGTTCGCTGTGGGACTGGGAGGCAACGGCGATGACGTCGCATCTCCCACCTACGCGGTGCTGCACCGCTATGAAACGCCGCGCGGAAAGTTGTTCCATCTCGATCTATATCGGTTGGGGGAGGCCGGCGCCTGGACCTTGGGGCTGGAAGAACAGGTGGCCGCGGACGATTTTCTCGTGGTGGAATGGGCTGGGAGCAAAGGCCCGTGGCCCACGGATTGGGTTTCGACTCTGAGCCTGGAAACCCATGGGGAAGGGCGGCAGGCTTCATGGACAATGCCTGACGACTCCGCCCAGTCATGATGGAAGCATGAACCTCTCCACCTTGTTTTCCATCCTCGCGTTCCTCGCAGCCCTGGCAGCGGTGTGGGCCGCCTGGAAAGTACGTTCCGAAGAAGGCCGCCACGTGGAATCGCTGCACCGGCATCTGGATGAGGAGATCAAGCAGCAGCGGCGCGACATCCAAACCGATGTGGCCACCCAGCTGGCGCCCATGCAGCGGACCTTCGCCGAGCTTCAACAGGCCACGGCTGAGCTGTCGAGGGATGCGGCGGTGGGGCGCGAGGCTGCCCTGGCCCATCAGGCGAAGCAGCTTTCCGAGCGCTTCGAGGCTCTGAATCTTGGAATCCAAAACGCATTGAAGGAAGGCCGCCTGGAACAAAAGACCCAGCTTCAGCAAGTCCAGGACCAGGTACAAGGAAAGCTGGACAGCATCCAGAAAGGCAACGAAGCCAAACTGGAGCAGATGCGGCAGACGGTTGACGAGAAACTCCACGCCACGTTGGAACAACGCCTGGGCGAAAGCTTCAAGCTGGTTTCCGAAAGGCTGGAGCAGGTGCAGCTGGGGCTCGGCGCCATGCAGAGCCTCGCGAGCGATGTGGGCGGACTCAAGCGCGCGCTCACCAATGTGAAAACGCGCGGGGTGCTTGGGGAAGCCCAGCTTGGGGCGCTGCTGGAGCAGTTCCTGGCGCCTTCGCAATATGCGTCCAACGTGAAAGTGCGCCCGCGTTCCAATGAGATCGTGGAATACGCGGTGAAGCTCCCTGGCCCCGAAGAGGGCAAGACCGTGTGGCTGCCCATCGATGCCAAATTCCCCATCGAGGACTACCAGCGGCTCATGGAGGCCTATGAACTCGGGGATCTGGCCAGTGTCGAGGTCTCGGCCCGCGCCCTGGAGAATCGCCTTCTCGGACAAGCCCGGGACATCCGGGACAAATATGTCGCCCCTCCGGATACGACGGATTTTGCGCTGCTCTTCCTGCCCTTCGAGGGGCTCTACGCCGAAGCGCTGCGACGGCCCGGGCTCTTGGAAAAGCTGCAGCGCGATTGCAAGGTGACCATCGTCGGCCCGACCACCCTGACGGCCTTTCTCAACAGCCTGCAAGTGGGCTTCAAGACCATGGCCATCACCAAACAAAGTGGCGAGGTCTGGCGTACCCTGGGCGCCATCAAGACCGAGTTCGGCAAGTTCGGCGTGGCGCTCGAAGCGCTGGACAAGAAGCTCGATGAGGCCAAGACCAAACTGGGCGATGTGAGCACCCGCAGCCGCCTGCTCTCGGGGAAACTCACAAAAGTGGAGGCCCTGCCCGAGGCCGAGGCTCAGGAGACTCTGGGATATGTGGATGACGAAGGCTGAACAGGGATATCTGAAATTCTTTCGCTAAAAACACGGGCATTAGGCGAAAATGGTCCCAGAATGAAATAACCGCTTCATTCAATCTGGAAACCAAAATGTCAATCCGTAGGGAACGTTCATGGGCGGGCGACGTGATCGCCGTGGACCAGAACTATGTCCCGATGCAGGAAATGACCCGCCGCAAGGCCATTCGTGCCGTGGCCGGGGGCCGGGCCTGGGTGCTGTTGCCCGCCACCTTTGAGCGGAATCTGGAATTCAGGAGCTCCTTCATGCTGGTCATTTTCCCCCATGCTTCGGCCTGTGCCGAATCCAAGCTGCTCATGGGCCGGCTGGAGCGCCGGGTGATGAAACGGGACCACCATACCTGCATGTACATGGGTTGCACCCACAAAGCCACCACCGTGGACCATGTGGTTCCGCTCTGCCAGGGTGGCCAGACTACCTGGCAGAATCTCGTGGCCTGCTGCCTGACCTGCAATCAGAAGAAGGGCGGCCGCACCCCCGATCAGGCGGGGATGATTCTTAAAAAGGTCCCGAAGGGGCCCAGAGCGCATCTGTTCGAGCGCTTTGAGGAAATCATCAAGGAAGCCAGCGCGGCCTGATCATTGGGCTGTGGGCTTCAAGCGAATGCACAGCGGATTACCGGCCAAGGTCGCCGGTATGCGCCTGGTCATCGCAAACCATGATGACATCGTCTGGAGGGCACCGATCGACAAGGTAGTCTGTCCCGTTGGAACCATCGTCACTTTCAATACCAAGCGGATGAACATCCCCTTTAGGTTGGCGACCATTGAGGATGGCTCCATCAATGCGGGATCACCCATGGCCATGTTCGCTGAACCTTTCTTCGAAATGATGTCCAACACCCTAAATAACGTAAGCCAAGGTACTGCCTACGACCGGGTGATGGCCGTGAGTAACTATTTCAGCGATATACAAGATATGGCTGCTCAGATGGAGTCCAGCGGGTCGGTATACACCGCATACGCCACTATGGTCGCCTCGGTGGTTTACGCGATTGCGGATTTGTTCGCCCGTGAGAACATCCGATGGCGTGGCTACTATTTTCACGTGCCCGTGACCGCCAATTACTCCATCACATGCCAATTGAAGGGGGGGTGGGACAAACCTAGAAACCGTGTTGTGTTGAACGGAGCAGGCACTGTTTTAATCGACTATCAGGAACAATTGGTTTCAGACCGTCCAAAGAACTGGCAAGTCCACCCGGAGCCGGGGTTCTACTATCTAAGCGTGGGCCTAGGGTCCGGGACTTCGAACGTGTTCCACACAGCGGGTTCCCTGAGCAACGTGATCCTTTCGGAAACCACGCCCGTGACCTTCCAGGTGCCCATGGTGCTCGCTTCCAAAACCATCGACGTCGGATCCCAGATGCCGTACCAAGGCGCTACCACCACAGTAACGGTGAGACTCCCGACCCAGAGCGAGGTGGATGCGATTCAGTTCCCGAACCTGCTTGATGGAAGCAAACCAAGCCTCACCCCAGCGATGCCCTTGCCGATCGAATCCAGCCCGGTTATTCCCCTCTTGTACCGGCAGTTGTTGGAAACCGGAAGCAATTATTGTTTTCGATTCATCTACCCCTATGGCGTCGGAGCCCAGGGGACCACTTTCGGGCCGGATGGCGTAGAATTCCATCTTCAGAATGCAGGTTCGATAATGGACCAGCAGTGTTCCAGATATTAATAGCTGCGACATCGTAATTCATAGAACCAAGGCCTGCGGTAGGTCAGGAAGGCTTCATCACCTGCGTCTTCAATTGAAGTTCCTGCCACTCCTTGGCAGCTTCACTGCGCAGCGTGATGCCGCCCCCGGTCCAATAGATCAGGTGGCCATCGAAGATCTGCGCGGTCCGGATAGGCAGGGCCAGTTCGAAATCACCGTCGTTGATCCACCCAAGAGCCCCGCAATAAAACCCTCTTGGAGCGGCCTCGACGCTGGCGATGTGGGCGCAGACAGCATGTTTCGGAGCACCGGTCACGCTCCCCCCAGGCAGCAGGGAACGGAGTATTTCGGCGAGCCCCGCATCGCGCCGCGCCGTGGCTTCCACGCGGCTCACGAGATGCTGAACGGTCGGATAGGCCTGCAGCGCCATGAGCTCTGACACCCGCACCGTCCCACGCTCGGCCACGCGGCCAAGATCATTGCGGACAAGGTCCACGATCATGGTGTGCTCGGAGCGTTCTTTTGGGTCCAGGCACAAGGCTTTTCCAGCGACCTTGTCTGCGAAAGGATCGCCCGTGCCGGGAGCGCTGCCTTTGATGGGTTCTGAAATGAGCGCGGTTCCAGACTTGCCGATCACCCGCTCCATGCTGAGGCAGAGCAGGGTCAAGGCATCCAGAGGTAGGAGGGCTCCATAGGGAGGATCGGCGCGGCGGGAGCAGGAAAGCGCGAAAGCCACGATGTCGCCGGACCACGCGCCCTCGAAGGGCACGCAGAGATTCGCCACGTAAAACCCGCCATCGAGGATCCGGGCGCGGATGGCTTCCACGGCGTCGCGGTGGGTGGATTCACTCCACAGGGAGGCGAGGGTGCCAAGCTGCGGCCTCGACAGGGAGCAGGTCTGGGCCAGGCGTTCGTGGACCTCATCGGGTGGTGGATCACCCCAACTCCAGATTTCGGCTCTTCCGCCTTGAACATGGAGAGCTCGTGTCACGCCCCGCCATGAAAGGCCCAAGGTATTCATCCCAGGAGGTTGATGGGGAAGCCCGGCTTCGCTGCAGGCCAATTCGTAGGAAAGCGCGCCGACCCATGGGTGGCCGCAAGGGGTGGCCTGTTCCAGGATGTCGAATGGTCGGCCCAGGTCTTCTTGGCCGTCCAGTGTGGTGATCCAACGATGTCCATTCCAGCGGCTTTCCAGGAGCGGACCTCCCGGCAGGGCAAGCAGATCGCCACCCCAACCGCTCCCGCGAAGCCAGAATGCGCCTTCCCTCAACAATCCTTGGGCGCAGGCCGGCCATGGCCGGGGCAGGGCAAGGGGTTGCCGGTGGGAAGGGCGGAGACGGTGGACAAGGGCCATGCTTCATCTTGCCCTGCCCAGACATTTACGGCTCTTCAGGCCGATCCCCCCGTACAAAAGGGCAAAGTTTATTTCTGTGGCGGATGTTAATGAGATAAAGGCTAAAAAAATCACTTTCTGGAGTCGAAAGTTGTGGATAGCCTCGAAGGTCCCAGGAGGCTCCATGCCCAACATCGATATCAGCTCCCAGCCCGGAAAAGATTTCGCCGGTGATGTGCTCATCGTTCCAGTGTTCTCAGGCCGGGAGCGCCATCGCTTGCCCTTGGCCATTAGCAAGGTGGTTCGCCAGGTCATGGATGAAGGGGATTTCAAGGCGGATTTCATGGAGATGGTGCCCCTCCACCATCCCAATGGCGTGAAGGACAGTCGTTGGATGCTTTTGGTCGGACTCGGCGAAGAAGAGGCCCTAACCCTTAATAAAATCCGAAAAGCAGTTGGAACCGCTGGCCGGCATGCCATCAAGAAGCACTGGGCCTCCATCGGCGTGGTTGCGCCCGCGACTTCGGTGCTGGGCCATGACGAAGTGCAGGAATCAGTCCTGGAAGGCATTCTGCTTTCGGACTATGACCAGGTGTCTTTCAAGGGCGAAAAGACCGAGGCCAAAAGATTCACCAGCATCGAGATCTTCACCAATGGCGATGACACTCGCAAGGCCCGTCGCCGTCAGGCTCAGATCGAGGCCGGCGTAGAGGCTTGCCACCGCGTCCGGGACATGTCCAACACTCCGGCCGCCGATATGTATCCGGAAAGCTTTGCCGCTGAAGCTGTGAAGCTTGCCAAGCATCACAAGCTCCACTGCGAGGTTCTGGATGTCGCCGCGCTGGAGAAGGGCAATTTCAATTGTGTGCTGGGAGTCGGCAAGGGTTCTGCCCGTCCGCCGAGAGTGGTGAAGCTGGACTACACGCCGAAGGAGAAACCCAAGAAGCACATCGTGCTGGTGGGCAAGGGCGTGTGCTTCGATTCCGGCGGCCTGTCGCTCAAGGATGCGGCTTCGGAGCACATCACCTGGTTTGTAGGCATTGCCACCCGTCATGTTTTCCACCAAACCCATCAAACCGGTCACCTTGACCGGAGCTTCGAGCTGGGCG